>DASZTU010000001.1:0-1978 GCA_035547975.1 Devosiaceae bacterium
AGCTCTCCGGCTGGATGACGACGCAGCGCATCGCGCTCGCCTGCGCGGAAGACCGAACCGACGACTGGGCGCGTTCGCTGCGCAACCCGGTGCCCTCGCCCAGCGTCGTGGAACTCGTGATCAGCGCGCCGTTCAGCCTGCCGGAGATGCAGAGCGCGCAGCTGTCGCCCACCAATGCGCTCCTCGCAACCTTCGGGGCGCTGCGCGATTCGAGCTTCCGCCCGGCCGATCCGGCGCGGAAGTGGATCTGGCGGCAGCCCTATTTGCCCAATCGATCGCGCTATTTCGAACTGCTGCGGCAGCAGGCCGGCACCAAGGCGATCCTGCCGCGCCTGCGCAAGCCGGATGGGAAGCTGCAGGTGGGCATGCTGCTGCCGGTCGCGAGCTTCGGCGGGGTCGAGAAGGTCGCCTATGCGATCTCGCGCGTTCTCGTTGCGGCGGGGTGCGACGTCCACCTCTTCGTCCTCGGCAAGCCCGTGCTCGAGCGCCACCGCGACAATGACGGGCTCTTCGCCTCGATCAACTTCCTTGCGGCCGACTATCCGATCTGGGGCGGCCCCCACACCTATGCCGGGCACGAACTGCAGATGGAAATCGACGGCAAGGCGATGGCGCCCGATCTCCTCGGCCTCCTCAACGGGCTCGACCTCATCGTCAACAACCAGTGCGCCTCGGTGAACGCGGTGCTCGGGAGCCTGAGGCGCCGCGGCGCCAAGGTGGTCAACTACGTGCATGTGCTCGACCGCACGGCGCATGGGCGCGATGCGGGACACCCCTATCTCGCGCTCGCCTTCGAGCACGTCTATGACGCGATCCTCACCTGCTCGCAGGACATGGTGGGGTGGCTCCGCTCGATGGGGGTGCCCGCGGCGAAGCTCCACCACGTCGTCAATGCGCCGAGCTACGAGATGCCGGAGGCCGAGGTGGCAAGGGTGCTTGCGGCGCGCCGGGCGGAGCCCGCCGAGCGGCCGCTGCGGGCCTTGTTCCTCGGCCGGTTCGACGCGCAGAAGGGCATTGAACGGCTGCACGGGGTGGTGCGCGAACTGCAGCGCCGCAACGTGCCGGTCGAGTGGCGGATCGTCGGGCGCGACGTGCTCGATGCCGGCGCGGGCGTCTCGTGGCAGGCCAAATTCCGCGAGATCGGCACCACGGTCCTGCCGCCGCTCTACACCGCGAGCGAACTGACCCGGGCGTTCGGGTGGGCCGATGTGGTGGTGCTGCCCTCACGCTGGGAAGGGGCGCCGCTCACCATTCTGGAGGCGCAGCGGCTCGGTTGCGTGCCGCTCTCGACGGACGTCGGGGCGGTCGGTGAGTTGATCACCGACGGCGCCGATGGGCTGCTCGTCGCGCCGGGCAGCGAGGGCGCGATCGTCGAGGCGTTCGTCGCGCAACTGGCGCGGCTCGCGGCGGAACGGGGCGAACTCGGCCGCCTCTCGGTGGGAGCTGCGCAGCGGGCGGGGCAGCTCAACTGGAGCCGTTCGGCGGAGCCGCTTCTCGAGTTGATGCAGGAGTGGTTCCCCAACCGGCTCGCCCTCCCGCGGCTGCGCAGGCCGCGGGTGATCCGCATCCAGTCGCAGGCGGCCGCGGGCAAGACCGAGGCCGTCTAGGGAACAGCCTGGTCAGGCGGCGGCCGTGCCCGGCGCCTTCCGTGCCTCGAGCAGCGAGCGGTAGAGCGTCAGGTGCGCCACAGCGATGGTTGCGGGCGCCGGGGGGCGCCGCAGGCCGGCCGCGAGCCGCGCCCAAAGCGGCGCATCCTGCGCCTCGACGAGCCGCTCGGCGAGGGCCTGCGGGTCGCGCGGGGCAAACAGCAGGCCCGCCGAATGGTCGCGGACTTTTTCGGCGAGGCCCCCGAGGTCGGGGGCAATCACCGGGCGCCCCGCCGCCAGGCCCTCCTGGATGACGACGGGCGAGTTTTCCCACCAGATGGAGGGTACGACGATCCAGTCGGCCGAGGCCATGAGCGCCCCGACCTCGGCAT
>DASZTU010000002.1:0-16834 GCA_035547975.1 Devosiaceae bacterium
TCGAACTTGTCGACCGCCGATGCCGCCGAATGGATGCCCCCCACGCCGATGATGGGGAGCGAGCCGACGCGCTGGCGCATCTGCGCGAGGCGGCGCGTCGAGAGGTTGAACAGCGGCCGGCCGGAGAGGCCGCCGGCCTGATCGGCATCCGGCAGCCCCGCGACGGCATCGCGGGAGACCGTGGTGTTGGAGACGATGAGGCCGTCGAGGTCCGTGGCAAGGACGGCGCGCGCGATGTCGTCCATCGCCGCCTCGTCGAGGTCGGGGGCGAGCTTCAGAAACACCGGCACCCGGCGCGGCTGCGCCGCCCGCGTTGCGAGCACCTCGCCCAGGAGGCGCTCGAGGGCCTCGCGCGCCTGCAGGTTGCGCAGGCCGGGCGTATTCGGCGAGGAGATATTGACGGTGAGATAGCTCGCCACATCGGCAAAGCGCTTCACCCCCGCCACGTAGTCGGCGACGAAATCGGTGCTGTCCTTGTTGGCGCCGATGTTGACGCCGAGGACGCCGTCCGGCGCCGCCCGGACGAGACGGCGATAGACCGCCTCATGGCCCTCGCTGTTAAAACCCATGCGGTTGATAATGGCTTCCGCCCTGGGCAGCCGGAAGAGGCGCGGCTGCGGGTTGCCGGGCTGCGGACGCGGCGTGACGGTGCCGACTTCGACGAAGCCGAAGCCGATGCCGAAAAGCTCGCGGGCCGCCTCCCCGTTCTTGGCAAAGCCCGCGGCCATGCCCACCGGATTGGGCAGGCGAAGGCCGGCAAGCGTGGTGCCGAGCACGGCGGGGTCCGGGGCGCCGGCGGGTGCGAGACCCGTTTCGAGCGCCCGCAGGGTCAGGGCGTGCGCCCGCTCCGGCGGCAGGCTGAGCAGAAGATGCTCGGTGGCGCGGGAGGCAAGCCGGCTCCGCAGGATCCGGTCGGCAATCACGGACGGGCCTCGCTGATGGGGCAATCGGCTCCCCGTCGCATATCGGGCACGGGCGGGCAAGCGGCGCCCACGGCCGGCGTCAACCGATGCGGTCGGGCAGGCGACAGCGGCCCTCTTCGTCGACGTCGATCGCCTCGACCCAGTCGACCCGCTGCATCGGCAGCTCGCCGTAAAGATGGGGAAACAACTGGCCGCCCCGGCTCGGCTCCCATTTGAGCGCCGGCCCCAGGTCGCGCGTCCGCACCGCGGCAAGGATGAGGTCGTGCCGATCCTTGAAATGCAGCCGAATGGTCTCCGGAAGCTGCGCAGCTGTGGAAAAGTGGATGAAGCCATCGCGCCGATCGATCGGCGCGCCGGGATAGGAACCGCTCTGCCGGGCCGCCGCGAATTCGTCCGCGGCTGCGACCTTGTAGATGTATTCCGGCATCAATTGGACCATTGGCTAATGGTATCCGGTGTGAAATTGATCGACAATAACGTGCCGAGACGGCAGAGTCGCTTTACACCGCCTGAAAAATTCTCGTACTTTAGGACTAATTTCCGTCATTGGGAACGCCATCCTAACCGAGTGCGGGAACCATGCTATCACACCAGGCAATCTGGGACGGTATCGACGCCATCGCTCGCCGACACGGGCTGAGCGCATCGGCTTTGGCTAAGCTCGCGGGGCTGGACCCAACCGCCTTCAACCCCTCCAAGCGGGTGAGCAAGGACGGCCGCGAGCGCTGGCCTTCGACCGAGAGCATCGCCAAGGTGCTGGAGGCGACGGGCGAGACCTTCGAGAATTTCGTGCAGGCCACGGGCGCCTATCTGCAGCGGCCGACCACGGCTGCGGCAACCGTGCCGTTGCTCGGCCTCGCGCAGGCGGGCGCCGGCGGCTTCTTCGACAGCGCTGGATTTCCCGCCGGCCACGGTTGGGATGAAATCCGGCTGCCCGCTTTCGAGGAGGGTACCTACGCCCTCGAGGTGCACGGCGATTCCATGGAACCGGTCTATCGCGAAGGCGACAAGGTCATCGTCTCGGCGAGCGAGCAGGTGCGGCGCGGCGACCGGGTGGCGGTCTGCACCAAGTCGGGCGAGGTCATGATCAAGGAGCTCAAGCGGCAGACCGAGCGCCGCATCGAGCTCGTCTCGATCAACCCCGAATATCCGGCCCGCACGCTCGAGACGCGCGACATCGAGTGGATGCGCCGCATCATCTGGGCGAGCCAGTAGCGCGACGGGTATTCACTCGGCGGCCGGGTGATGGCCCGCTGCTTCGCCCAGGGACGGCCCTGACCGCCGCAACCGGCGGCTCCTCCGAGCGTTTGTGCCGGTCAGGAGCCCAGCATGTCCATCGCCGCCGAACCCGCTCGTCCGCTTACCGCATCACACGGCCAGCTTGCCGATAACCCGGCGCAGATCCCGCCCAAGGGATGGCGGGACGTCATCTTCCGGGTGGTCCATGAGGTGATGGACGACCGCGCCATGCTGATCGCCGCCGGCGCCACCTATTACATGCTGATCGCGCTGGTGCCGGGTCTGTCGCTCTTCGTCACGCTCTATGGGCTCTTCAACGACCCGTCCGACGTCAGCCACCAGGTCAGCCTGCTCGCCGGGGTGCTGCCCCAGGGCGGGCTCGACATCCTGAATGACCAGCTGACGCGGCTCACGGCGACCGGGAAGCCGACGCTCGGGCTGACCCTGGTGATCTCGCTCGCGGTCGCGCTCTGGAGCGCCAATGCCGGGGTCCAGTCGCTGTTCGACGCCATGAACATCGCCTATGACGAAGAGGAAAAGCGCAACTTCTTCGTCCGGACGGGCCTCGGGTTTCTCTTCACCCTCGCCTTCGCGATCGCGGCGATCCTCTTCCTCGCCGTGATCGTGATCGTGCCGGTGGTGCTGAAAGTGCTCTATCTCGGTACCGGCTTCGAGTGGCTGCTCCGGATCATCAGCTATCTGCTGATGCTCGTGCTGCTGCTGCTCGGGATCGCTGCCCTCTATCGCTGGGGGCCGAGCCGGCACGACGCCAAGTGGCGCTGGATCACGCCGGGCGCCGCGCTCGCCGGCATCGGCATCGCCATCGTTTCGGTCGCCTTCTCCTGGTACGCGGCGAACTTTTCAAACTACAACGCGACCTATGGGTCGCTCGGCGCCCTGATCGGCTTTCTCACCTGGATGTGGCTATCGGCGACGATCGTGATCGTCGGCGCGGAGCTCGATTCCGAGCTCGAGCACCAGACGGCGCGCGATTCGACGACCGGCCCCGACCAGCCGATCGGGACGCGCGGCGCCTACATGGCCGATCACGTGGCGCATGTGGGGTCCGGCGCGGCGGCCGACGGCAAGAGCGCGCCAGCGAGCAGGGAGCCGGTCGATCGGGGGGCGCCGGCCGAGCGCTCCGACGTGCTCGTCGGGCTCGGGCTCATGGCCCTCCTGCTCCTCGCCAGCGGCAAGGCGGGCGAAACTAGGCGGCGTTGAGCAGCTTGCCCTCGAGCGCGTCCTCGATGAGGGCGCGTGTCTCGGCCACCCCATAGAGAGCGATGAAGGAACCGAAGCGCGGTCCCTGGTCGGCCCCCAGCAGCACCTGATAGATGGCGGTGAACCAGTCGCGCAAGGGCTCGAAGCCGTGTGACTTGCCCACCTCGAAGGTGAGGTTCTGCAGCGCCTCCGCATCGGCCGGCCCGGTATAGGCATCGAGCGCGGCCGCAAGCGCGGCGAGGGCGGCGCGTTCCTTTTCCGTCGGCGCCCGGAACGTCTTTGTCGGCTTCACGCGATCGTTGAAGTAGCGCACCGCGTAGCCCACCAGCCGATCGAGCTCGGGGTGGGTCTCGGGGCTTGCGCCCGGCACGTAACGCGAGATGAAGCCCCACATGACCGAGACGTCCTCGGCGTTGGCGGCGGACACGAGATTGAGCAGCAACCCGAAGGTCACCGGCATCTTCACCTTGGGTGGGTTGCCGTAGTGCACGTGGAACGCCGGGTTCTCGAGCCGCGCAGCCACATCCTGCCCTTCATAGGCGGCGACCGACTGGTAATAGTCGTCGACCGCGCGCGGGATGACGTCGAAGTAGAGCCGCTTGGCCGTCTTCGGCTTCTGAAACATGTACTGCCCGAGGCTCTCGGGCGACGCGTAGGTCAGCCACTCGTCGATGGTGAGCCCGTTGCCCTTCGACTTCGAAATCTTCTGGCCGTGCTCATCGAGGAAGAGCTCGTAGTTGAAGCCTTCGGGGCTGTGGCCGCCGAGCACCTGCACGATGCGGCCCGCGAGCTTGACTGAATCGATGAGGTCCTTGCCCGCCATTTCGTAGTCGACGCCGAGCGCGTACCAGCGCAGGGCCCAGTCCGGCTTCCATTGGCACTTTACGCGGCCGCCGGTCACCAGCGTCTCGTGCTCGCGGCCATCGGCGGGGTCGACATAGACGATGGTGCCGGCCCTGGGGTCGCGCGCGACGATCGGCACCTGGAGCACGTTGCCGTTGACCTCGGAAATCGGCAGGAACGGCGAATACGTCTCCCGCCGCTCGTCGCGGAGGCTCGGGAGCATGATCTCCATCACCTCGTCGTAGCACTCGAGCATCCGCCGGAGCGCGGCGTCGAAGCGGCCGGCCGTGTAGTAGTCGGTCGAGGAGGCGAACTCGTAGGAAAAGCCGAAGCTGTCGAGAAAGGCGCGCAGCCGTGCGTTGTTGGCGGCGCCGAAGCTCGGGTATTCGTTCGAGAAGGGATCCGGCACGCGCGTCAGCGGCTTGCCGAGATAGGCGGCCATCATCTCCTGGTTGGGGACGTTGCCCGGCACCTTGCGGAAGCCGTCCATATCATCCGAAAAGGCGAGAAGCCGCGTCGGGATCTCGTCGCGGGTGAGGAGCCGGAAGGCGGTGCGCACCATGGTGGTGCGCGCGACTTCGCCGAAGGTGCCGATGTGCGGCAGGCCGGAGGGGCCATAGCCGGTCTCGAACAGCACGGATTTCTGGCCCGTCCGCCTGACCCGCTCCAGAAGTTTGCGCGCTTCCTCGAACGGCCAGGCGCGCGCCGACTGGGCGGCATCGAAAAAGGCGGGATCGAGGGGCGGCAAGGCTCTGGGCGACACGGGCGTCACTCTGCATGCGGAGAAAGCCGGTGTGTCGCACTTCGCCGCCGCCCGCGTCAATGCCGCAACATTTGCGCGCCCGGCGGGAAAGCGGCGCTTGCCAGCCGCGGCGGGGCTTCCTACAAGTCGCGCCAACCTCATAGGGAGACCGCCATGGCCCTGTCGCCGCAGGAAGCGCTGATCTATGTGATGATCGTCACCGCCTCGGCCGATGCCGAGCTCACCGACCAGGAATTCGCGCGGATCGATGCTCTGGTCGGCCGCCTGCCGGTCTTCGCCGGGTTCGACCGGGCGCAGCTGCCGACGGTCGCCAACGCCTGCGCCGACCTCGTCAACGACGGCACCGACATCGAGAAGGTGCTCGAAATGGCAATTGCCGCGATCCCGCAGCGCCTGCACGATACGGCCTATGCGCTCGCCGTCGAGGTTGCCGCGGTCGACCTCGAGCTGCAGCAGGAAGAGCTTCGTTTCCTCGAGATGGTGCGCGACGGGCTCGCGCTCGACCGCCTGGTGACCGCCGCGATCGAAACCGCCGCGCGGGCGCGCTATCGGCGCGCCTGAGGCCCGCGCCGTTTCAATAGAACGCGACGGGGAACCACCTGAGGTAGAGCTCGTCCAGCTTGCCGTCGCGCTTCAGCCGAACGAGGGCCGCGTTGATCACGTCGCGCACCGCTTCGTGCCCGGGTTCCACCGCGATCGCCATGCCGGCGCCGAAGAGGTCCGGGCGGAAATAGGCCTGGCCGGCAAAGCCGCAGCACCCTTGATTGTCGTTGAGCCAGAACGAAGCGCGCATGCCGTCGCCGAAGAAGGCGTCGGCCTTCCCCGCCTTGACGGCGGCGAGTGCGTCGGCCTCGGTCGCGTATTCGGCGATCTTGACCTGCGGCAGGTAGCGCCGCACGAATTCCTCGTGCGCCGTCCCCTTGCGCACCGCGACGGTCTTGCCGGCGAGCTTTGACGGATCGAAGCCGCGGGCCGCGGGGAGCTGCGTCACGAAGCGGGCCGGCAGGCCGAGATAGATGTCCGAGAAATCGAACTGCGCCCCGTTCTCGGGCGTGAGCGCGAGGCCGGCGATGAGCGCGTCGCCCTGGTTGTCGGCCAGGGCCTTCCCCACCTGATCCCAGGGCCAGGCCTGGATGGTGCAGGCGATCTTCAACGTCGAGCAGATGGCCTTGGCGAGGTCGACGTTGAAGCCCACCAGCGCGCCTGTCTTGTCGCGATAGTTGAACGGCGGAAAATCGGCCGTGGTGAGGAAGCGGATCGAGGGCACGGCCGAAAGGTCGGGCGCCACGTCGCGGGCGCTGGGGTCGACGTAATAGGGCAACGCCTGCCCGAAGGCGATCGCCGGGAAAAGCCAGGTCGCTGCAAGAAACAGTAGGGCCAGCCGCCGCATGAGGTCTCGCCGAGGGAACCGCCGCCCGGCTTATCGCCCAAAATCCGGCGGAACGCGAGTGCCTGCGCCGTTTCTTCTCCTAGGACGGATTGCCTAACGCGCGAGAAAAGGCTTGAGTGGGGCCGGGGGAGCCGGCGACAGCCTCGGGGCGGGGTGTCCGACCGGCGTTCAGGTGCCGTGATGGGACAGCCGCAAGAGCTGGTGCGGGCACTGCTTGGGGGGTTTTGCCGGTCCGACGCCGAGGCCGACATGATTTTGCGCGCCGCCGAGAGGCTGGGTGTCGATCCGCTCGACTACTGCGTGCATCGCTACCCGCCCGGCGCCGAGGAGATCACACGGCGCGCTGCCGAATGGGCGGGCATCGCCTACTCACCGGTCGTGCCGAGCACCGGCGGCGATCGCGTCGACGTCACGCGGCTCGACCAGCTGGCGCAGGCCCGCTCCATGCGCGAGACGCTGTTCGACCGCGAGGTGACCTTCATCGCCCCGCGCTTCAGCCAGCTCGTCAAGCTGCGCCAGTTCGTCCTCAGGAGCCCGGGGTTTCGCCGGTACACCTGCATCGCGCCGCCCGCCGCCATCCGGGCGGCGCTCGCCAAGGTCAGCGCCCCGCAGCTGATGGACGATGCGCGGCAAAGGCTCGCGAGGCGCTGGCCCTTCGCCAATGCCGGCCTCGACCTCGGCGCCTTTTCCAGAGGCATTTTTCTCGTCACCGCCGCCGTCCTGATCGTGCTCGCGGTGCTTGCGCCGATCCTGCTCGAGAACGTGCTGCTGCCCCTGATCAGCATCGTGCTGGTTCTGCCCGCTCTGCTGAAGTTTGCGGCGGTGGCCGAAGCTGCCGAAACGCCGCGCGTCGCGCCGCCCCTGAGCGACGCCGAGCTGCCGATCTATTCGGTGCTCGTGCCGCTCTATCGAGAAGCCGAAATGGTGCCACAGCTCAGGCGCGCGCTCTCGGCCATGAGCTACCCGCCCGAAAAGCTCGACATCAAGTTCGTGGTCGAGGCCAAGAGCCCCGAAACGGTTGCCGCGGTCGAGGACGTGCTCGGGGATGCAAGATTCGAACTCGTCGTCGTGCCCGATGTACCGCCCCACACCAAGCCCAAGGCGCTCAACTACGCCCTGCCCTTCGTGCGCGGCGAATATGTGGTCGTGTTCGATGCCGAGGACATCCCCAATCCCGACCAGCTTCGCCTCGCCGCCGCGTCCTTCGAAGCCGATCCCACGGTCGCGTGCCTCCAGGCGGAGCTGCTCATCGACAACGCCCGCGAAAACCTGCTGACGGGGCTCTTCGCCGGGGAATATGCCGGCCAGTTCGGCGTGCTGATGCCGGCGCTCGCCGAATGGGGCTTTCCGATGCCGCTCGGCGGCACCAGCAATCATTTCCGCACGAGCACGCTGCGCGAGCTCGGCGGATGGGATGCCTTCAACGTTACGGAGGATGCCGATCTCGGGGCGAGGCTCGCGCGGCTGCGGCTGCGCACCGCCATGCTCTTTTCCCAGACCTACGAGGAGGCGCCGGTGCGCCTCGACGTCTGGATGCGGCAGCGGACGCGCTGGATGAAGGGATGGATGCAGACCTTCATCGTGCACAACCGGCACCCGGTCGCGCTCTATCGGGACATGGGGCCGAAGGCATTCTTCGCCTTCGAGCTCTATGTGGGCTCGATCATTCTGTCGCCGTTCCTCCATACGGCTTTCTTCGCGGGCCTCTTGATCCACTTCGTCGGGCGCGAGACGCCCTTCGCGATGGAAGACCCGCGCTCGGCGGTCGAGCTCTTCATCCTGCTCGTGGGCTATGGCGCAGCCTTCGCCGTGACGATGTCGGGGCTGCTGCGGCTCGGCCAGCGCCGCCTCCTGCTGCAGCAGCTGCTCCTCCCGGCCTACTGGATTCTTCACACGACCGCGTCGATCCGCGCCGGCTGCGAGCTGCTCACCCGTCCGAGCTTCTGGGCCAAGACGCAGCACGGCATGACCCGCCTCGAACGGTCCTTTGCCGCAGGCGATCAAGCGCCCGCGAGCGACATCAGGGCGCTGCTGCGGCGGGCCAGCCAGGCGGAAACGTAGCTGGCGCCCTGCCCTAGAACCAGTGCTGCGCGTAGAGCAGCAGCAGGACCAGCGCGATCACGATGGGCGCGGCGAGGCCCACAATGAAGATCACCCGCTCGCCCTTGTGACGGAGCACGATATCGCCCTGGCGGGCCTTTTCGGCCGGATAAACCGTCTCGCGTTTCGAGCTCATGGTTCGGCCTCCCGTTGGCTTCTCCCCTATCAAGGCCGGGACCCGGACGAGGGTTCCTGCGGTTGCGGGGGCTAGCGGACGCTAGTGCTGCCGAATGCCGTGGCGGCTCTCGGCGGCTTCATGGCGGGTGCGGCAACGCGCCTCACGCCGTGGATGCTAAGCCTTTGGCCGATTGCGACAATTTGTCGTCTTTGGTGTCCCCGATCTCGTCAAATTCGCGACGAGCATCCGCGGCGTTGAAAGCACCTCCGTTCCGTCGATAAGGGAGAGATAACAAGGATGGACATTCGGGCCCGTTTCATTGTCCCGCTGCTGCTCGTGGCGGGAATGGCGTTCAATTCCCCCACGCTGGCACAGACCGCCAATGGCCCGTCGTCCAACGCACCCCCACCGACCGGTTTCTGGCTGACGACACCCTTTCCCGACTTCAGCGTCGCGGCGGGTGAGCCGGCCGAGATTTCGCTCACCCTCAAGAACAGCGGGCTGCCGCCGCAGCGGGCCGAGATCACGGTCACCGGCCTTCCGGCGGGCTGGAAATCCGAGCTCAAGGGTGGCGGGCACGACGTCACGAGTACCATCGTCAACGAGAACGACACGCAGGGCCTCACCCTGACGGTGACCCCGCCGGCGAACGTCACCGCCGGCACCTATAAATTCGAGGTCGACGCGCACTATGGCTCCGCCACAGCCACGCTACCGATCTCGTTGACACTCGGGGCCGAGCAGCCGGCGAGCATCAAGCTCGAGCCGGAACTGCCGGCGCTGCGCGGCACCCCGACCACGACCTTCGACTATCGCGTCAAGGTCACCAACAACTCCAGCAAGGACGCGCTGTTCAATCTTTCGGCCGATGCACCGCCGGGATTTTCGACGACGTTCAAGCACGGCTACGACACGGCCGAGATCACCGGCGTGCCGATCACGGCCGGCAACAACGACACGGTGACGGTCGAGGTGAAGCCCGCGAGCGGCGTTGCCGCCGGGCAATACCCAATCACCTTCAACGTCCAGGCGGGCAATCTTTCGGCCTCGACCAAGCTCGGGCTCGAGGTCACGGGGTCGCCGACGCTGTCGCTCAGCGGACCAGGCCAGCGTCTCTCCGGCGAGGCGACCGCGGGGCAGGCCGCGACCTTCCCCTTCACCCTCCAGAACACGGGCTCCGCTCCGGCGCAAAACGTCAAGTTCTCGGCGAGCGCGCCGTCGGACTGGACGGTGACGTTCGATCCGGACACGCTGCCGGCGCTCGACACGGGGGCGACGCAGAGCGTCAACGTCAAGATCACCCCCTCGGGCAAGGCCATCGCCGGCGACTACGTGGTGAACATCGACGCCAATGCCGACGGCACGTCGCAGTCGGCGGCGTTCCGCGTCACCGTCAATACCTCGACCATCTGGGGCATTGTCGGCCTCATCGTCATTGCGGTCGCGGTGATCATCATCGTCCTCGCCGTGCTGAGGTATGGCCGCAGATGAGCAACACGGTCATCGAGGCGCACGGCCTCAGCAAGCGCTACGGCCGGCAGGTCGCGGTGGATGGCATCGATCTCGAGGTCATGGAGGGCGAAGTCGTCGGCCTCCTCGGGCCGAACGGCGCCGGCAAGACCACGACGATCCTGATGCTGCTCGGGCTCACCGAAGCGAGCTCGGGGAGCGTCCGCATCCTCGGCCGCGATCCCTGGCGCGAGCCGCTGGCCGTGAAACGGGAGGTCGGCTACCTCCCCGACGCGGTCGGGTTTTACGACAACCTCTCCGGCCGCGAGAACCTTCGCTACACCGCTCGGCTCGGCGGGCTCGACGCGGCCGAGGCCGACCGGCGGATCGCCGAGGCCCTCGAACGGGTGCGCCTCGCCGAGGTGGCCGACCGGCGGGTGGGTACTTATTCGCGCGGCATGCGGCAGCGGCTGGGCCTCGCCGAGTTGCTGAGCCGGCACTGCCGCGTCGCCATCCTCGACGAGCCCACTTCGGGCCTCGACCCGCAGTCGACGCACGAGTTGCTGCAGTTGATCGGCGGGTTTGCGCAGGAGGGCATGACGGTGCTCGTCTCGTCGCACCTGCTCGACGTGGTGCAGTCCATCTGCACGCGCGTGGCGCTGTTCAACCGGGGCCGCATCGGCTTCAGCGGCACCGTCGAGGCCCTTTCGGCCCGCGTCGCCGATTCCGGCTTCGAGATCGAACTCGAGGCCGAGGGGGTCGACATCCGCCGCATCACCGAAGGGCTTGCGGGTGTCACCCTGCTCGATACCGGGGTCCCCGGCCGCTGGCGGCTCAAGGCGCCGCTCGACATCCGGCCCGACCTGGCCCGCCGCATCGTTGCGGAGGGCGGGGCCCTCAAGAGCCTCGACGCGCACCGGCTGGCACTCGGGGAGGCCTACACCCGCTATTTCGAGGAGGTGGCCCATGAAGCGTGAGGGTTCCCCCTTCAAGGGCGTCGGGGCGGTGGCGCTCAAGGAAGCCGCCGATCACATCACCAGCGCCCGAATGCACCTCGTCATGCTCCTGCTGCTCCTGGTGCTCGGGGCGGCGCTCTACGGCGCCATCGGGCAGATCAAGGCGACGACCGCACAGAACGCCTTCCTGTTCCTCCAGCTCCTGACCACGGCGCATCAGCCGCTCCCCTCGTTCGCCTCGATGCTGGGGTTCCTGCTGCCCCTCCTCGCCATCGCGCTCGGGTTCGATGCGGTGAATGGCGAGTTCAACCGGCGCACCATGAGCCGCATCCTCGCCCAGCCGATCTACCGGGACGCGGTGCTGTTCGGCAAATTCCTGGGCGGACTCCTGGTCATGGCGATCGCGCTCGTCACGCTGTGGCTGCTGATGACCGGGCTCGGCATCCTGTTTCTCGGGCTGCCGCCCTCCGCCGACGACATCGCGCGCGGGCTCGCCTATCTGGTTGCGACGCTCGTCTATGCCGGGATCTGGCTCGCCCTCGCCATCACGTTTTCGACGCTGGTCAGGGCGCCGGCGACATCGGCGCTGGCCGCGCTGGCCGTGTGGCTCGTGTTCTCGGTGTTCTGGAGCATGCTCGCGCCGGTTCTCGCGCAGGCGATCTCGCCGATCGATCCTTTCGATCCTATGAGCCTCCTCAACCAGTTCTATGCGCTGCAGGACATATCCCGCATCTCGCCGGCGACGCTTTACGGCGAGGTGTCTTCGATCCTGCTCGATCCGACGTCGCGGACGGTCGGGCCGGTGTTCCAGGAGCAGCTGGTCGGGGCGCTCGTCGGGGCGCCGCTCTCGACCGGCCAGTCGATCCTGATCGTCTGGCCGGAGATTGCGAGCATGCTGGCGGAGATGCTGGTCCTCTTCACCATCTCCTACGTGGTCTTCCAGCGGCAGGAGGTGCGGGCGTAGCGCCCGCCTCTCCTCCGCCCGGTTTCGCGGAACCGCCTCTGGCACGTCGGAGTTGGCCCTTGGCCCTCGGGGGAGCAGGACGGCCATGCTGGTGTTCGGCGATGCCGACGACGTCATCGACCCGCGCCAGCGGCTGGCCGAGATTGCCGGCGGCTCCCTGACCCTTCCGCAGCTCATCGGCGAGTCCCCCGCCTGGCGGGCGACCGAGCTCTTTCTTGATGCAGCGCAACTGGCGCAGGGGCTCACCGAAATCGACTTTGCCGACTGTGGCGAGGACAGGGAGAGCCCGCTTCGCCGCGCCGCGGCGACCCTCGTGCTGGCGGCGGCGCGCCTCCTCGCCGGCCGCGCCGAATCCCGTACCCTGGCGGAGGCTGTCGCAGCGCTCAGCCAGGCCGGACTGCCCCGGACGGTCACGGCAAAGCGGCCGGAGGGCTATGCATTCTATGCGCTTTATCCTGAGGCCTATCTCGAAGCCGCCATTCCCCTCCGGGGCCAGCGCGCAACCGTCATCGGCATCCGCAGCATCGGGCTCGGGCTCGCCGCCCTCGTCGCCGCAACGGTCGGAGACGCCGAACTGCTGAGCGTGCGCCCGGTCGGCCCGCCCTTCCGGCGCGAGCTGCGCCTCGCGCCCGCCTATCGGGACCGGCTCGTCGGCGGGGAAAGCCTCCGGGTCGTCGCCGATGAGGGGCCGGGGCTATCCGGCAGCTCGTTCGCCGCGGTTCTCGACACTCTTGCCGCGGGCGGCGTGGCGGAGAAGCGCGTGCACCTCTTCCCGAGCCATCTCGGCGCGCCGGGGCCGGAGGCTACGGCCGAGGCGGCCGAGCGTTGGCCGCGCCTCCAGCGGCACGTTGTTTCGTTCGACGAGCTGTTTCTTGGCGGGAGGCCGCGGCGACAGCCGCTGGCCGCATGGTTCACCGATCTCCTCGGGCCTCCAGTTGCGCCGGTCGAGGATATTTCGGGCGGCGCCTGGCGGGGGCGACGCGCGTGGGGAGGACAGCCGCCGCCGGCGCACCTCCAGCAGGAGCGGCGCAAGTTCCTGCTCCACACCCCGAAAGGAACTTTCCTCCTCAAATTCGTGGGACTCGGACGAGCCGGCCGGGCCGCGGCGGAGCGGGCGGCGCAGCTCGCGGAAGCGGGCTTCTCGCCCCCCGTGTTCGGCTTTCGCCACGGGTTCCTCGCCGAGCGGTGGGTCGCGGGAACGCCGCTGCCGGCCGCCGGTCTTCCCCGCGCGCGACTCGTCGCGCATCTCGCGCGCTATCTGGCTTTTCGGGCCGGGCGTTGCCCCGCCGCCGAAGGCGCCGGCGCCTCGCCCGAGGCCCTGGGGGAAATGCTGGTCGTGAACGGCACGGAAGCGCTGGGGCCGGAGGCTGCTTCGGCGCTGCGGCGGCTCGCGGCCCACCGACCCGACCGCCAGCCCCGTCGGGTAATGACCGACAATCGGCTCCACGCCTGGGAGTGGCTGGTGACCGCCCACGGGCAATTGGTCAAGACCGACGCCATCGACCATTGTGCGGCGCACGATCTCATCGGCTGCCAGGAGATCACGTGGGACATCGCCGCCGCGGGGGTCGAGTTCGGCCTTTCCGAAGCCGAACGGCGCGAGCTGGTCGCGGGTGTCGAGGAGGTGGGCGGCATCCCCGTGGATCGCGAGGTGCTCGCCTTCCATGAGCCCTGCTACCTCGCCTTCCAGCTCGGCTACTACAGCATGGCCGCCGCAACGCTCAGCGGCGTGCCGGCCGAGCAGCGGCTGCTGGCGCAACGCGCGGCGTTCTACCGGGAGGCACTTGCGGCGTCACTGGCGCTCAACGGCGATTAGTCCCGCCGCAGCAGGAACGCCCGGCCATCCCAGAGCTCAAAGGGCGAGCTGGCCATCTCGATCGGCGTGAAGCCCGATGGCCCCGCCAAGAGCTCGAGCTCGGCCGCCTCCTCTGCCGGGCCTTGGCCATAGGCATAGTTGAAAATGGCGAGATGCCCACCGGGGACGAGGACGCGGGCGGCCTCGTCGACCAGGCCCCGGGCGGTGTCTCGGCCGGCTGCCACGATGTAAGGGAAACTGTCGAGCGCCAGCACCAGATCGAATTCTCCGTGCCCAAACAGGGCGAGGTCGAGGCCGCTGGTCTGCCGGATCGCGACATTGGCGAGGTCCCGACACCGGACCTGCGCCTCGGCGACCATGACGGGCGACACATCGATGCCGACGATCGCCGCAACGCGCGGTGCCAGCGCCCGCTCCAAGCGGCCGATGCCGCAGCCGATATCAAGCGCGCGGGGAGCCGGCCGCAGCAGGGCCCGCGAGTCCAGCCATCGGACGATTTCCTCGGTCGCGGCTTCGAGGAGGGCGGGATCGCCGAGGGTGTAGAGCGCGACGCTCGCTTCGGGGGAGAGCCCCGCCGCCCGGTCGAACTCCGCCGCCACGCGGCGCACGTGGCTGGCCGCGTCCGCCGAGGCGGTCGCGTGGTCGACCGCCGACAGCGTCGCACGTACCGTGGCCCAGGCCTCGGGGTGGGCCTCGGCGAGGCGGCGCAGGGGATCGGCCGGCGGGAGCGCCGCTATGCTGGCGCTGAAGGCACCCGCATCAGGCGTTGCGAGCGCCAGCCGCACGAAGGCAATGCCGGGTGGGACCGCGTCGGCCATCACGCCCTGCGGAACGAGCGGCGATGGTTCCAGCGATCCGTCGCACCCCAATGGTACTTGTAGGGCTCGCGTCCCCTGAGGAAGCTCACGTCGCGGACCCCCTCCCCCACGGCGGCGCGCAGCATCTCGCCACAGAGCAGCGTCACGGGACTCACCTCGGCGAATTCCGGGTCGAAGCCGCTGAGATAGGTGGCGACGCGATCGCGCCAGGCGAGCACGTAAAGGGCGCCGGCGAGCCGGCCCTCCAAGCTGATGTTCAGGAACCGGGCAAGGCCGCGGCGCGCCAGTTCCGGCGCCGCCTCGCGGTGAAAGGCGACGACCCGGGGATCGGCCATGACGCCCGGCTCGCCCTTTTCCTGCCAGCGCGCACCATGGAGCGCCGCAAGTTGGTCCACGAAACAGCGTGGGTCGGGAGCCGTGATTTCGACGGGGGGATGCGCGGCGGCCGCCCGGCACTTCCGGCGATAGTGCTGGCGGCGCTTGCCGGGAATGTCATAGGGCAACCCGCTCTCGTCGACATCGGGTCCGATCGCGAGCCCCGGGCAGGCATCCTGCGGGGCGCGCGTCTCGACGCACCCCTGGGGGCACGGCAGTTCCCGACCTGCTGCTCCGGGCGATAGTTGCTCGAGCTCGATCGAATCCCAGTTCTCGAGCGCGGCAATGCCCTGCGAAAGCGCCATGGCGGCCTCGGCGTCGCCCGGCCGCACCAGCACGTCGAGATAGTCGCTGATGCCGATGCCGAGCGGCAGCACACGGCGGCCCAGCGGGCCATCCTCGAGATAGAGCGGGGCGAGCGCCGCGAGCGAGCCGTCCCGCCAGACCGCGACCGACGACAGCCGGCCAGGGGCAAAGGCGCACCACCACGGAAGCAGCCAGGCCGGCGATTGAAACGGGGTTGCGGCGGGACTTTGCCGCCATAGCCCCCACCATGGCTCCTCGAGCGCTTCGAGCGCCGCGAAGCTCTCGAGGCGCTTGATCTCGAGCATCAGGAGGCCGCGCGCACCGCTTTGCGCCCCAGGCCGGCGAGGTCCCGGTAAAGGCTGAAATAGTGGGCGACCATGGATGCGAGCGAAAAACGCCGCCGGGCCGTTTCCCGGCAGACGGCGGGGTCGATCTCGCCGATCCGGCGCATCGCCTCAGCCATCTCGTTCACGTCGTGGACAATGAAGCCGGTCCGGCCGTGTTCGACGACCTCCGGCAGCGCGCCGCTCGCGAACGCGACGACGGGCGTGCCGGCGGCGGCGGCTTCCATCGCCACGAGCGAGCTCGTCTCGGGCGCGAGGCTCGGCACGAGGAGGCACCGCGCGGCCCGCAGGAAGCGGCGTTTCCGAACCAGCCCGAGCGGGCCGAGAAAGCGGCGCCTTGCATCGAGGCGTGGGGCAACGTCGTTGCGGAAATAGTCCTGGTGGTAGGCATAGGGATAGATCTGCCCACCGATCAGCAAGGGCATGTCGGCCGCCTTTGCCGCGTCGATCGCGAGCTCGAGACCCTTTTCCGGGCAGACGCGGCCGAGCATCAGGGCAAAGCTCCGCTTGGCGGCCGTGCCCGAAAGACCGGCGATGTCGACGCCGTTGGGCGCCGGCTCCCTGAGGCGTGCCCCGGCGGGCGCGCGCCGCAGCTGCGACTGCGAAACGGGGCAGAGCCAGAGATCGTCGCGGCCGGGCAGCAGCGCCTCGGCCGGATACCAGTCGAGCGGCAGGTGGAGCGTTACCAGCGTCGGCCCAGCGGGTGGCAGGTAGGCGTCGAAGTCGATGCCGTGGAGGTGCACCACGTCGATCGGGTAGCGCGCCATCACGAGCCGGATCGCCTCCCGGTGCCGGGCCTGGGCCCGGTGCTTGGCCGCCTCGTCGAGAATGCCGGTCTCGGCCGGGGTTGCGATGAGCCGGCCGGCAACCCGCGAGCCCTCGCAGGCGATGACGATCGAGCGGTGGCCGGCCGCGACGAGCGCCCGATCCAGAGCCGAGAGCACCTGCTCGGCGCCGCCGACGGAATCGGGACCGACGGGCGCCAGGGGATAGGCAACATTGAGGACGGTGAGGGTCATCTTACGGCACTCCGCATGCATCAAGCGCGGCGCCGGCCAGACGCAGCCAATCCGCTCCCGTCGGGCTGAGCTGCCAGGCCTCGTACTGGAGGCGCCCGCCGTTCGGCAGGCGCCGGAAATCGTAAGCCGGCGCCAACCGGAAGCGCTCGAGATCGGTGCGGAAGGGGGCAAGCGTTTCGGCCTGCGTCGC
>DASZTU010000003.1:0-2384 GCA_035547975.1 Devosiaceae bacterium
CCACAGGCTGTGGAAATACTTGTCGATGCTGTCCTGCGACACCTCGGGCCGGCGCTGCTTGAAATCGCCGACCCAGTTGTCGGTGCTGTGCCGGTACATCACGTCCGGGTCTTCCGGCCGGTGGCCGACGGTCTGGCAGAAGACCGCGGCGACGACGCGGTCGGGGGCGCGCTGCAACAGCTTGCCGGCAAAACAGCCGCCGATGCAGTAGCCCATGTAGAAGAACCGGTCGATGCCGAGATGATCCATCAGCCCGAGCTGGTCGTCGGCAAAGGCGTCCCAGGCGTTCTCGGTCGGCACCGGGCCGGTGGATTCGCCGCCATTGGCGTTGCGCTGGTCCATGGTGATGCAGCGGAAGTCGTTCTTGAACGCCTCCATCGCATTGATCACCGCGTTCGGCCAGTTGCTGACCCGCGAGTTCAAGCCGCCGCCCGGCGTGACGAGCAGCGGGAAGCCGGAACCGACCTCCTCGTAACGAATGCGGACATTGCCTTTTTCGTAAGACGGCATGGCGATTCCCTCCTCGACCCGGCGAAGCCCAGAGTTCAGCCGAAATTTCGCTTTCACTCAACCCTGTTGGCGGTCCTTGCATCGGACCGGATTTCGGTGGACGACCTTGCCGAAGATGTGCGCTTGGCGCGCGAAACCGGCGCGACGATGCCGGTCCTGTGGCGAACGCGGCCCACGCCTGGGGAAGCGGGGGTGGGGGCACCATCAGCCCGAGGCGGCCCTCGCCGCATTCGAGCGCGCACCGCGCTTGAGCCCGTTCGATCCGGAAGGCGTGAACGGCGTTCGGGAGGTGAGGGCTACCCCTTCTTCTGCGGCGACCAGCCATAGGCTTTGGCGGTGGCGCCGCCCATCAGCATGGTCCGCTCGCCGTCGCTGAGGCGGCTGGTCCGGCGGAAGGGTTCGACGGCCTGTTCGTAGTTGACGACGGCGAAGGCGCGGGTCCAATCGGTGCCCCACAGGCAGCGCTCGAAGCCCCAGGCGTCGAACACGCGGGCGAGCGGGTCCCAGATATCGTTAAACGGGTACGGCTCCCGGGACAGGGTGCAGGCGCCGCTGACCTTGATGACGGCGTTGGGGCGCTTGGCGAGTTCGAGGACCTTGGGCAGGTCGGACCAGGGCTGCGGCGGCGCAGGGGGCTCGCGCGGCTGCAGGATGGCGAGATGGTCGATGATAAAGCGCGTCTCCGGGTGGCGGTCGACCAGCGCCGTGCCGGCATCGACATTGCCCCAGAACAGCACGTTGACCGGGAAGTCGTGGCGCACCGCCGAGCGGCAGATGCGGTCGAGCCCGGGATCGTCCGGCGCGCGGTTCGCCTCGCGGGTCAGCATGATGCGGATGCCGACCGTGCCCGGCGTCCGCTTCCATTCGGCGATGACCTCGTCGACCGCCGGATCGTCCGGGTTGACCGGCTTGACCAGCGCAAAGCGGCCGGGATGGGCCCGCTGCACCTCCACCGCATAGCTGGCGTCGTACTGATACATCGAAAAGGCCGAGATGAAGATCGCGCCGTCGACGCCGACCTTGTCCATCGCCGCCACCATCTCGTCGCCGTTCACGTGCGGCGGCCAGTTCGGCACGCTGTGCCAAGGGCGCTGCGGCGTGTTCGCCTCGTAGACATGGACCTGGGAATCGATGATCGGCATCGCGGGCGCTCCTCTCTCGTTGTGCAAGTTTGACGAGGGGAGCGGGGCCGTGTCCAGAGGCGCGTGACGCCGGCGCCCCGCCTCGCCGCTGGCGGCGCAAACATTTTTCTCTTGTGCGCCGGCCGGGCTCGTCATACTGCCACCGGCCCTCGTCCCCGCGGGACGGCGAGGCAGGTGGTTTCGGACTGAGGAGAATGCGAGATGTTCAGCCACATCATGGTCGGCAGCAACGACATCGCCCGGTCGAAGAAGTTCTACGACGCCATCTTCGGCGCGATGGGCGCCAAGCCGGCCAGCGAGGACGCCCGCGGCCGGCTGGCCTACAGCCATAACGGCGGGCGGTTCATGGTCACCAAGCCGATCGACGGCAAGCCGGCGAGCGGAGCCAATGGCGGCACGATCGGCTTCGCGATGGGCAGCCCGGAACAAGTCCAGGCCTGGCACAAGGCCGGGGTCGAGAACGGCGGCACCTCGATCGAGGACCCGCCGGGCATCCGCCAAGGCGGCGCCGGCCAACTCTATCTCGCCTATCTGCGCGACCCCGACGGCAACAAGCTGTGCGGCCTCTACCGCGTGCCGGGCTGAAGCATCGCGGCCATTATAATCCCTCTCCTCTCAAAGGGCGGAGAGGGTTTCATACGGCTAGCCGGCCGCGCTACACGTCGAGGTCGCGGGCGAAGCGGGCGTTTTTCTGGATGTAGTCGAAGCGCAGCTCGGGGCGGCGGCCCATCA
>DASZTU010000004.1:0-5938 GCA_035547975.1 Devosiaceae bacterium
CGCCGCTCGAACAGCAGGAAGGCAACGAGGAAGGCGAGGCCGACGAAGAGTTCGCCGAGGACGCGCGGCGTGCCCCAGGCCATGAGCGAGGTCGGGGTGGGCTGGATGCCGTCATTGACCGCGACGAGCACGAGGATGAGGCCGATGGCGAAGAGCAGATTGCCCCACCAGTCGATCTTGCCGTGCCGGCGCGAGAGGTTGACGTCCTTGAGGCTGTAAAAGCCCCAGAGCGTGCCGATTACCCCGAGGGGGACGTTGATCCAGAAGATCAGCCGCCAGTTGATGTCGGCAAACAGCCCGCCCAGGATCAGCCCGATGAACTGGCCGCCGATCGCCGCCATGGTGTTGATGCCGAGCGCGAGCCCGCGCTGGTGCGGCGGGAAGGCGTCGACCAGGATGGCGGTGGCCGTCGAGGTGATCATTGCCCCGCCGACCCCCTGCAGGATGCGCATCCAGACGAGATAGGCCGACGCGATGCCGTTGGTCGGCATGACGCTGAGCGCGATCGAGCCGATGGTGAAGATCAGAAAGCCCAGATTGTAGATGCGGGAGCGCCCGTACATGTCGGCGAGGCGCCCGAAGGTCACGACCAGCACCGAGGTCACGACCATGTAGCCCATGATCGTCCAGAGCAGCGTGTTGGTGTTGCCGGGGTCGAGCGGGTCGAGATTGATGCCGCGGAAAATGGCGGGCAGCGAGATGAGGACGATGGAGGCGTTCACCACGGCGGTCAGCATGCCGACCGTGGTGTTCGAAAGAACCATCCACTTGTGGTTTCGGGACGGGGCGGCATCGTTCATTTTGGGCTCGGTGGTCTCGGCGGAGGGCACAAGAAAAAATCGTCGAGGCGTTCCTCCCGAAACCTCAGCGCTGACGTTGAAACGTGGCACGGGCGCAGAGGTTGGGATTCGGCTCCCGACCAATTACATTGTCTGCATATAATTAGCATGCTAATGAATGGCCATGCCGAAATCAACATACCTGCCTCGCGACTTTTCATCGGAACTGGTGATCGCCGCACGCCGCTGGCGGCGCCTGACGCGGGCCGTCACGGCCCGTTTCGGCATTGGTGAGGCGGGCGCCGCCCCGCTGCTCTGGATCGGCCGCATGGGGGAGGGGGTGCGGCAAAATGCCCTTGCCGAACGCATCGGGGTCGAGAGCGCCTCGCTGGTCAGGGTGCTGGACGACCTCTCGTCGGCGGGTCTCGTGGTGCGTGAACCCGACGCGAGCGATCGCCGGGCCAACCTGCTCTACCTGACGGAGCGGGGGCGTGCGCTCACCGCCGAGGTGGAACAGGAAATCGAAGACCTCCGCCAGCGGGTGTTCGGCGGCCTCTCCGCCGGCGATATCGCGGCAGCGCGTCGCATCTTTGCCGCCATCAAGGCCGCGGCGGAAACCGAGCCGACGAGCCCGGTCGAACTGGCGGACTGATCCCGCGCGCCGGCTTCAGCGCGCGGCGCGGGCCTCGAGCGCGGAAAATGAGAACCGCGCGATCGGCAGGCCGGTGCCGCCCTCGAGCGCGAGATCGGCCAGAATCTCGCCGATGACGCTCGCGAACTTGAAGCCGTGCCCGGAGCAGGGGGAGGCGACGATCACCCGTGGCTCCCCCGGAAGGGAGTCGATGAGGAAATCCTCGCCCGGCAGCATGGTGTAGCGGCAGGTGATGAAGCGGGTGCCGGCCGGCACGACGGCGGGCAGCCGCCGCGCCATGAAATCCTCCGTCGCGGCGCGATCGGCATCGTTGACCGGCGGGTTGGGCAGCTCGGGGTCGATCTCCTCGAAATAGTGGCCGTGGCGGCCGACCTTGACCCCCTCGCCGAGATCGGGGAAGCCGAAATAGGTGGCCTCGCCTTCATCGACGAGGAAGCCCGGCATGCGCCCGAGCGCTGTCGCGAGGCGATCGCGCGACGGGTACCAGCCGACGACCTGCTTGATCGGCCGGGCATGGGGCGCGAGCGCCGGCACCAGCCCGGCAACATAGGACCCGGCGGCGACGATGACCCTTCCGGCGCGGTAGCGGCCGCTTTCGGACACGACGGTCACCCCGGAATCGCCGGGCTCGATCGCCGTGATGCGCTCGTTGAAGTGGAGTACGGCGCCCTGGGCGCCGGCGAGCTTCAGGGCAGCCGTTATCGCCGCTTCGGGCCTCAGGAAACCGCCTTCGGGCTCGAGCACCGCGACGTCGTCCGCGCCGAGCGCGAAGGCGGGGAAACGCCGTTCCGCCGCCTCCCGCCCGAGCAGTTCATGGGCGATGCCATGCTCGCGGCATGAGCGCAGGACGCCCGAAACGACCGTGCTGTCCGGCCGGCCGATCTGCAGGACGCCGGTGATCGAGAGCAGCGCCTCGCCCGAAAGCCGCTCGAGGGCTCGCCAGTTCGCATAGGCGCGGCGGAGCAACGGCACATAGGCGGGATCCTCGAAATAGCCGAGCCGGATCAGCCGGCTGTCGCCGTGCGAGGAGCCCCGGTCGTGCAGCGGCCCGAACCGCTCGATGCCGATGACGCGCTGGCCGCGCGCCGCGACCTGCTGCACGGCGTGCGCGCCCATCGCGCCGAGGCCGATCACGGCGACGTCGTAGCTGGCGGTCATGGGATCCTATCCCGGCTCTCTTCACCTCTCCCTTTGGGGGAGAGGCCGGATGGCGCCAGCCATTCGGGTGCGGGGGCCGTTGCCTTGGGCTTCGCCTTAGGCATGGAGGCCCGAGACGAACTGTTTGAACCGCTCGGACTTGAGCTCGCCGAACACCTCGCCGGGCGTGCCGTCCGCCTCGACCACGCCCTGGTGCAAAAACACCACCCGGCTCGAAACGCTGCGCGCAAAGCCCATTTCGTGCGTCACGACCAGCATGGTGCGGCCCTCATCGGCGAGCGAGCGCAGGACCCGCAGCACCTCGCCCACGAGCTCGGGGTCGAGCGCCGAGGTGGGCTCGTCGAAGAGCATCACCTTGGGCTTCATGGCGAGGGCCCGGGCGATCGCCGCCCGCTGCTGCTGCCCGCCCGAGAGGTGCGCCGGATAGAAATTGCGCTTGTCCGCGATGCCGACCTTTTCGAGCAGCGCCTCCGCCTCGGCGATGCACTCGCCTTTGGGCCGGTGCAGCACGTGGACCGGCCCCTCGATAACGTTCTGGAGGACGGTCATGTGGCTCCAGAGATTGAAGTTCTGGAACACCATGCCGAGCTCGGTGCGGATGCGGTCCACCTGGCGCTGGCTCGCCGGCTCCTGGCCACCGCCCCGTTTCGGCTTCATCTGGATCGTCTCGCCGGCGACCGTTACCTCGCCGCTGTCGGGTATCTCGAGGAGGTTGATGCAGCGCAGGAACGTGCTCTTGCCCGACCCCGACGCGCCGAGGATCGAGATCACATCCCCTTCGTTGGCGTCGAGCGAAATGCCCTTGAGCACTTCGACCCCGGCATAGGCCTTATGGATGTTCCTGACCGACAGGGCTGGGTTGGCGGCGGTCACGGCTGCACCTCCGGCATTTCGATGGGACCGGCGGCATGCGACGGGGGAGCGCCGGGCAGGGGGGACTTCGGGCGCGACCGCAGATGCGGCGAGACCAGCCGCTCGACGAGGCCGAGCGCGCGGATGATGATGAAGTTGAGCACGAGATAGATGATGGCCGCGCAGATGAAGACCTCGAACGTCCGGTAGGTGTGGGAGATGATGCGCTGGGAAACCCCGGTGACTTCCCACACGGTGACGAGGCTCGCGAGCGACGTCGATTTCATCATCAGCACGATCTCTGTCGAATAGGCGGGGAGCGCCTGGCGGAGCGCGATCGGCGCGATGATGCGGCGAAAGAGCGTAAGGCCCGACATGCCGATGGCGCGCCCCGCCTCGATCTCGCGACCCGGCACCGCCATGAGCCCGCCACGGAAGATTTCGGCCGTATAGCCTGCCGTGCAGAGGGCCAGCGAGATCACCGCCGAGCTGAAGGAATCACGCAGGACCGGCCAGAGAAAGCTGTGGCGAACCTCGGAGAACTGGCTGACCCCGTAGTAGAGCAGGAACATCTGGATCATCAGCGGCGAGCCGCGGAAGACGAAGATGTAGGCGCCGCAGAGCTGCGTCACGACCGGAACGCCCGAGACGCGCCCCCAGGTGATGAACACCGCGAGGATTCCGCCGAAGAGGATGCAGAGGAACCAGAGCTCGATCGTCAGCGGCGTGACCGCGAGGAGCTGGCCCATGGTGTCGGAGAGGAAGGCGATGTCCATCCCTCACCCCCGCCCGAGGCTGCCACGGAAACTCCGCGCCACGCGCCTTTCGGCGGCGCCGAACACGCGGTCGGAGAGCGTGGTGAGGACGAGGTAGAGCGCGCCGCCGGCGATGTAGAAGGTGAAGTAGAGGTGCGTCGAGCCGGCGGCGACCTGGCTCTGGCGCATTAGCTCAGCCAGCCCGGTGACCGAGACGAGGGCCGAATCCTTGAGGCTCAGCTGCCAGACATTGCCGAGGCCCGGCAGGGCAAACCGCAACACCTGGGGTGCGATGATGCGCCGGAAGCGCAGCCAGCGCGACATGCCCATGGCGCGCGCCGCCTCGATCTCGCCCTGCGCCACGGCGAGGTAGGAGCCGCGAAACACCTCGGTCTGGTAGGAAGCCGAAATGAGCCCCACCCCCAGCGCCCCGACGAGGAACGCCGGCGGGCTCAAATCGCCCTTGCCGGTGAAGAACTGGCCGAGCGAGCTGATCGCGCGCGAGCCGCCGAAATAGATGAGATAGATGATGAGGAGTTCCGGGACGCCGCGGAAGATGGTGGTGTAGGCGTCTCCCGCCGCTCGCCAGCCGAGCTTGCGCGACAGCTTTGCCCAGGTCACGAGCGCCCCGACGGCCGCGCCGATGAGCATGGCGGCGAGGGTCACGACCAGCGTCATCACCGCGCCGGTGACGAGCCACCCTCCCCAGCCGCCCTTGCCGAAGCCCAGAATGGAAAAATCGAGCATCGCGCCCCCCGGGAACGTCGGCGGGAGCGAAGGGCGCCCCCGCCGGCCGCCCTTACTGCTTGGGGGTCACGTCGAGCTTGAACCACTTCTCGCTGAGCTTCTTGACCGTCCCATCGTCGATGGCGGCCTGGATCGCCTTGTCGAAGGCGGCCTTGAGGTCGGTGTCCGCTTTGCGCAGGCCGAGGCCGATGCCCGGGCCCCAGGCGGGGCCCGCCATCTGTGGGCCGGTCAGCACCATGTCCTCATTGCCCTTGGTCTCGAGCGAGGCGCCGAGCGCCGTCTCGTCATCCACGGTCGCATCGACGCGGCCGGCAACGAGGTCGGCATCGCGCTCGGCGACCGTCTTGTACTCGCGGATCGTGGCGATCGAGCCGAAATTGTCGTCGAGCCACTTGGTGTAGATCGTCGCCGCCTGGACGCCGATGGTCTTGTCCTTGAAGGCGTCGCGGAACTTGTCGATCAGCGGCTTGTCGTGGGCGGCATCGCCCGTGAGCGTAATCGAGGTGCCGGTGCCGGGGAGATTGGCGAGGGGGCTATCCTTGAGCGTCGCAAAGCCGACAGGGGTCGAGGCATAGGGGATTGAGAAGGCGATCGCCTTGGCGCGCTCCGGCGTGATCGAAAGCCCGTCGAGGATGACGTCGAACTTGTTGGCGTTGAGGCTCTCGATCATCGTGTCCCAGTCGTGCGTCATGAAGGTGCAGTTGAGCTGCGCCCGGGGGCAGACATCCTTCATGAGCTCGATCTCGAAGCCGTCGAGCGTTCCATCCGCATTGGTGAGGTTCCAGGGGGCGTAGGCGCCCTCCGTGCCGATGACGACGTCCTTGGCGAGCGACGGGGCGGCGCCGAGTGTGGCGAATACGAGGGCAGTGGCGGCGATAAGCGTTTTGATTTGCATTCCAGTCTCCCTGTCGGACATGGGGCGCAGCCCGTCCCTGTCCCGAAAAGGCTAGAAAGCACGCCGCGGAAGGCAGCGTCAATTTTTTGTCAATTCCGCG
>DASZTU010000005.1:0-3030 GCA_035547975.1 Devosiaceae bacterium
GCCGTTGCGTTGCCGCGGCAAAGACGCGCCCGCTCAGGCGCCGTAGATCTCGACGGCCTCCTCGGGCGTGATGAGGCCGTTGCGGATGTCTTCGGCGACGGCGGCGCGGTCGCGCTCGCGCGGGTCGCCAAAGCCGCCGCCCGCCCCGGTGATGATGCGGATCACGTCATCCTTGTCGACGCGGATGCCGGAGCCGAAGGCATAGCGCTGCTGGGTGCCGTCCTTCTTCATCACGAGGGCGTAGTTCGCCGAGCCCTCGCGCCCCCCGTTCAGCGCCCAGGGCAGGATGCGCGAGCGGGTGTAGCCGAGGGTGAGGAAGGAATTGTCGCGCCGGATGCGGTAGTCGAGCCGGATGCCGCGGCCGCCCCGCCATTTCCCTTCGCCGCCCGGGGCGGTCGAGAGCTCCATGCGGTCGACGAAGAGGCCGTTGCGGGCCTCGGAAATCTCCGCCGGGCAATTGTAGGTCTCCCCGTGCACGGCCGAAAAGATGGCGCTGTTGCCGTCGTGTCCGTCCTCGGCGCCCCAGCCGCCGATCTGCGGCTCGATAATGGTGTATTGCCGGCCGGTATCGGGGTGGATGCCGCCGATGAAGGTGCCGGCGATCGAGGAAAAATGCCCCGCCGGGAGCTTGCCGGGGAGGTGCGGCGCGAGGCATCGCCAGATCAGGTCGGAGACGCGGATGCCGATCTCGTAATAAAAACCGATCGCGGCCGGCTCCTTTGCGTGAAACGTCGTGCCCTCGGTGGTCAAGACTTTCAGCGGGCGGAACGAGCCCTCGTTGGCCGGCGAGGCGGGATCGGTCAGCGCCTTGAAGATCACCTGGATCGAGACCAGCACATCGTCGCGGCTGGCGTTGGAGGGGCCGTTGTCCTGCGGGGGATTGTCCCTCAGGTCGACGAGGAACTCGGTATCGGAGATGGTGAGCTTGACGTTGAAGAAGCGCCCATCGTCCTGCTCCTCGGTCAATTCGAACGTGCCCTTGGGCAGGGTCTTGAGCGCCGCCAGCGAGACCTGTTCGCCGAAATCCATGAAGCCGGCCATGGCCTGCTCGAAGGTCGGAACGCCGTATTTTTCGGCGAGCTCGGTCAGGCGCCGGGCGCCGATGCGGACGGAGGCGATCGCCGCCCAGAGATCGCCCTCGAGGAAATCCGGCATGCGCGAATTGACGGTGATGATGTCGAAGATGCCGGGGATGGGTTCGCCCCGGGCAATCATCTTTACGGCGGGCAGGCGGAGGCCTTCCTGGAAAATGTCGGTCGCGTCGGCGGAGAGCGAGCCGGGTGATTTGCCTCCCACATCGGAATTGTGGGCGATGTTGGCAGTCCATGCGATGAGCCGGTCGCCGGCGAAGACCGGCATGGCGACGACGAGGTCGTTGAGGTGCGTCACCCCGCCATAATAGGGGTCGTTGGTGATGAAGACGTCGCCCGGCTCGACGTCGCCGGGCTTGTTGAACTTTTCGACCAGCACTTTCACCGACTTGTCGAGCACGCCGACGAAGCCGGGGATGCCGGCGCCGGAGCTCGCGAGCTGGCCCTTGGCGTCCAGGATGCCGGTGCCCATGTCGAGCACTTCGTAGATGATGGAACTCATGGCGGTCTTGCGCATGGCGGCGAACATCTCGTCGGCCGTCGCCTGCAGCGAGTTCTGGATGATTTCGAGCGTGATGGGATCGTTGGTCATTGGCGGACCTCGTGGCTCGGGCTGCATGGGACGATGGCGGGATTGGTTTTGGCCCACCCCCACCCCTGGCCCCTCCCCGCAAGGGGGAGGGAGACGATGGGGAAGGGCGGTGCAACAATCCCTCCCTCCTCCTTGCGGGGAGGGCGGGGTTCGGCCGGGAATGCTGAGCTCATGACGACCCCCCGATCCGCACGTGAATGTTGCGAAAGCCGTCCACCTCGGCGCGGTTGCCGGGATGGACGACGACTGTCGTGCCGGCATCCTCGACAATGGCTGGGCCGGAGAAGGCCATCCCCGGCTCGAGCAGGTCGCCATCGTAGATGTCGCTCTGGTGCCGCCCCTCGAGCGCAAAATCCACCTCGCGGCGGCCCTTGAGGGCGGTCGTGGTGGATTTGCGGGTCAGCGGCAGGGCCTGCATGGTGGGCTTGCCGACCTCGGCAAAGGCAATGACGTGGATGCCGACGATCTCGACCGGAGCCTTCAGCCGATAGGTGTATTCGCGCTCGTAGGTCGTATGGAAATCGGCCTCGATCTCGGCGATGGCGCTCTCGGTGACGGGCCCCGCGACGAGCGGCACCTCGGTCGTGTGCTCCTGGTTCTGGTAGCGGAATTTACCGTAGCGGATGAGCCGCAGCTTCTCGGGCCCGATGCCTTCGGCAGCGAACTGGGCCCGGGCCGTGTCCTCGGCTTCGCGAAAGGCTGCCTCGATGTGGGCGGCCGAACCGGGCTTGAGGTCGGCGAGGCGGGTGATGAAATAGTCGCGGCGCAGGTCGCTCATCATCATGCCCCAGGCGGAAAACACCGAGGCATTGGCCGGGATCACCACCTTCTTGACGCCGAGTTCCTGGGCGAGCGCCATGGCGTGCATGCCGCCGCCGCCGCCGAACGCGACGAGCGTGAAATCGCGCGGATCGTGGCCGCGGTTCAGCGACACGAGCTTGAGCGCGTTGACCATGTTGTTGTTGGCGATGCGCACGATGCCGCGCGCCGCCTCGTCGGCGTCGACGCCGAGCTTTTCACCCACCGCGCGGATGGCGGCTTCGGCCGCCTGCATGTCGGCGACCACTTCGCCGCCGCAGAAATAATCGCGGTTGATGCGGCCGAGCCAGAGATTGGCATCCGTGGTGGTCGCGGCCGTTCCTCCCTTGCCGTAGGCGGCGGGGCCGGGGACGGCGCCGGCCGATTGCGGGCCGACATGGAGCTTGCCGTAGTCGTCGACCCAGGCGATCGAACCGCCGCCATTGCCGATCTCGACGAGGTCGACCACCGGCACCATGATCGGGTAGCCGGCCGAGAGGCGCGAGCGCTCGATCCAGTAGTCGGTCATGATCTTCACCTGACCGTCCT
>DASZTU010000006.1:0-12805 GCA_035547975.1 Devosiaceae bacterium
CGATCCCGACCGAGAGCGCCTATGGCGAGCCGCTCGCCTGCCTGCTGAGCGCGGCGCGGCGCACAAAAGTCGATCTCGGCGATCGGGTGGCTGTGGTCGGGCTCGGCTTCATGGGGCTGATGATGATGCAGCTCATGCGGCTCAAGGGCGCGGGTGCGATCCTCGGAATCGACCTCCGGCCGGAAGCCGCGCGCCGCGGCCTCGAATATGGCTGCGACAGGACCATGACGCCGGTGGAGTTTGCGCTCGCGGGCGACGACCCGGCGCTCCAAAAATTCGATGTCGTGGTCGAGGCGACCGGCACCCAGGACGGGCTCTCGCTCGCCACCTCGCTCACCCGCGAGCACGGCGTCCTGTCGATCCTCGGCTACCATCAGGGCGGGCCCCGCGAGATCGACATGAAGCTCTGGAATTTTCGCGCCCTCGAGGTGCTCAACGCGCACGAGCGGCGGCCCGACTACCGGATGGACTGCATGCGCCGCGGGCTGGCGCTGGTCGCCGCCGGCCGGCTCGACCTCGTCAACACCACGTCACATCGCTTCCCGCTCGAGCGGGTCGGGGACGCGTTCGAGGCCCTTGCCAGCAAGCCACAGGGATTTATCAAGGCCGTCGTCGTCGCGGGACCCGAAGGGGCGTAAAGCCCGTCGCGCCGTCGCTGCCGGTACCAGCAGAGAGAAGCAGAATGAGCATCAAGGATCTGATCTATGTCGGCACCTATACGGAGCCGATCCTCTTCGGCACCGGCCAGCTGCTCGAGGGCAAGGGCCGCGGCATCTACTGCTTCCGGTTCGACAAGGCGGCGAACAGGCTCGAGCTGCAGCACGTCAAGGAAGGCGTGCGCAACCCCTCCTATCTCGCGTTCGACGCGCCGCGCCGCCATCTCTACTGCGTCAACGAGTTCAAGGAATTTGAAGGCAAGGCTTCGGGATCGGTCAGCGCCTTTAGCATCGACCAGGAGACCGGGGCGCTCACCTACCTCAACACCAAGCCGAGCCACGGCACCGACCCCTGCCACCTCATCGTCGACAAGACCGGCAGGTTCGTGCTGATCGCCAATTTCGCCTCGGGGAGCGTCTGCGTGCTGCCGATCCTGCCGGACGGCTCGCTCGGCGACGAAACGGATTTCAAGCAGCACCAGGGGTCGAGCGTCGATCCCCGGCGGCAGACCGGGCCCCATGCCCACGCGGTCGAGTTCGATGCGTCGGGCAAGTTCGTCTACGTCCCCGACCTCGGCATGGACCAGGTCGTGGTCTACGCCTTCGATACTGAGACGGGCAAGCTGACGCCCGCGGACGTGCCGGCCGTCAAGACGCGGCCGGGCGCGGGTCCTCGGCAGCTCGTCATGCACCCCAGGGGCAAATACGCCTACCTCATCAACGAGCTCGATTCGACCATGACCGCCTTCGCCTTCGATGCGAAGACCGGCGCGCTCAGCGAGCTGCAGACGCTCTCGACGCTGCCCGCCGGGGGCTTTGAGGGCGTGACCTCCTGCGCCGAAGTGCAGATCACGCCCAACGGCCGGTTCCTCTACGGCTCCAACCGCGGGCACAACTCGATCGTGATCTATTCGATCGATGAGGCGACCGGCCGGATGACGCTCGTCGGCCACGAGAGCACGCAGGGGCGCATCCCGCGCAACTTCGAGGTGGATCCGACCGGGCAGTACCTGATCGCCGCCAACCAGGACACCGACAATCTCGTCCTGTTCGATATCGACCAGGCGACGGGGGAATTGCACCCGCGGGGCGTCACGGCCGAGGCCGGGACGCCGATCTGCGTGCGGTTCGTCTAGTCATCATCGCCCGCGACCGGGCTTGCCACATAGGCCCGGTCGGCCATAACCACACGGTCCCGGAGGGGAGCCAGAGGAGAACATCATGGGCAGTGGGAGCCGCATCGCCATCGTCACGGGCGGGGGGCAGGGCATCGGGCGGACCAGCGCGCTCGCGCTCAACGCGGAGGGCTGGACGGTCGTCGTCGCCGGGCGTCACCTCGAGAAGCTCGAGGAGACGGTGGGGCGGGCCGGCGACCCGACACGAATGGCGGCGATCGTCGCCGATGTTGGCGACGCCGCGTCCGTCGACGCGCTGTTCGACGAAACGGTCAAGCGGTTCGGCCGGGTCGATCTTCTCTTCAACAATGCCGGTATCAACGCGCCGGTGGTGCCGCTCGACCAGCTCGCGGTCGAAGACCTCGAAAAGATCATCCGCGTCAACATCATCGGCTCGTTCCTCTGTGCCCGGGCGGCGATGCGGGTGATGAAGGCGCAGGAGCCGCAGGGCGGCCGGATCATCAACAACGGCTCGGTCTCGGCTTACGCGCCGCGGCCGAATCAGTCGCCCTACACGGCGACCAAGCACGCGATCACCGGCCTCACCAAGTCGATCACCCTCGACGGGCGGGCGTTCAACATCGCCTGCGGCCAGATCGACATCGGCAATGCGGCGACGGAAATGTCGGCCTACATGACCAGCGGCGCCATGCAGGCCAATGGCACCGTGGTGCCCGAGCCCCGCATACCCTCCGAGCACATCGCGCAGACGATCGTCCACATGGCGAGCCTGCCGCTCGAAGCGAACATCCCGTTCGTGACGGTGATGGCGTCCGGCATGCCGCTCTACGGCCGCGGCTGAGCGCGGCGGCCGGGACGGCACGGGCCGGCTCGGACCGCCTGGCTAGCCGGTGCATCGACTTGTCTGACAAGGCCGTGCTAGGACACGCGCCATGGAGGTCAAGCTTCGCACACTGCCGACGCAGGTGGCCGGCGTGCTGATCAGCCGCATCGCCACCGGGGGACTCACCGGTGGGCTCGTGCCCTCGGAACAGCAGATTTCGCTCGAGTTCGCGGTGTCCCGGGCGGTCGCGCGCGAGGCCCTGAAGATCCTCGCCTCGCTCGACATGGTCGATATCGCCCAGGGCCGCCGGGTGACGCTGCGGCCGGCGGCCGAATGGGATTATCTCAGCCCCCTGCTGATCGAATGGATTCCCGACGACCAGGTGCGGCAGTTGCTGCGCGAGCACCACGAGGCGCGGCAGATTTTCGAGCCGGCCATCGCGGTCGAGGCGGCGCAGCGGCTGACCGATGCCGAGATCCTCCGGCTCGGCGAAATCCTCGAGGCGATGCACCAGCACGAGGACGACCCCGAGGCGTATCTCGAGCTCGATCTCGAGTTCCACATGGCGATCTGCCGGGCCACGCAGAACCGCATTCTCGACCGCTTCATGTACGCGTCGCGCTGGTGGCAGTCGGCGAGCCGGCGCATCTCGAACCAGGCGCCGCGCGCGCTGCCGCTGGCAACGCTGCAGCACCGCGCGATCTACGAGGGCCTCGCTGCGCGGGACCCGAAGAAGGCGGAGGCGGCGATGCGCGAGCACCTCTCGACCAACATGATGTCGGTCATGGTCGACGAGGTGCCGGTGCGCTGAGCGGCCGGCAGCCCCGGCGCTACCGGCCGCGGTGCTCGGTGCTCAGCTGGCTTTCGCGGCCCGCTGGTGGGCCCAATAGCCGAACATGTCCCCCTTTCCGGCAATTTCACTCCAGATGGGGGAAGTGAGCCGGTCCATGGCGGCGACATCCTCGCCCGAAATCTTCCACCCGACGCTGCCCGCATTCTCATCCATCTCGCGGACCGTCCGGGCCCCGAGCAGGGGGGCGCTGATGCCGGGACGGCTGGTCAGCCATTGCACCGCGAGCTGGGCGATGGTCTTGCCGTATCGGGCGGCGATCGGCCGGAGACCCTCGACCGCGTCGAGGGCGCGCTCATAGGTGCCGGCCTGGAAGAGCACGGTCGTGCGGCGCTCGTCACCCGCGGCGAATTTCGTGTCGCGGCTGAGCGTGCCGGTCAACAGGCCCTGCGCCAGACCGCTATAGGGCATGACGCCGATATTGTTGGCCCGGCAATAGGGCAGGGTCTCCGCCTCGATCTCGCGCCAGAGCATGTTGTAGGGCGGCTGCAGCACGTCGATGGTGCCGTGCCGGCGCGCTTCATCCATTTCGGGTGGACCGAAATTCGAAACGCCGATGGCGCGGATCCTGCCGCTCCGGCGCAAGCCCTCCAGTGTTTCCATGGTCGGGCCGATCGGAAAATCCGGGTTTGGCCAGTGCACGAAATAGACGTCGACGTGATCGGTCCGGAGGCGCCTGAGCGAGCCATCGAGCGCCGCGGCGATCTCCTTCGGCTCGAGGTGGTTCGGGGCGACCTTGGTCGCGACGACCGCCTGATCGCGCCGGCCGACCAGTGCCTCCCCGAGCACCTCCTCCGAATGCCCGTTGCCATAGGCCTCGGCGGTGTCGATCAGGGTAACCCCGAGCTCGAGCGCCCGGTGAATGACGCGGATCGATTCAGCGTCGTCGGCGGCGCCCCAGAACGCCCCCGACATGCCCCAGGTGCCCAGTCCGATTTCGGAAACCGAAACGGGCGACGAGCCCAAGCGCCGATGCTCCATGATCCTTCCTCCGCCTCGGCCGGGGACGTTTTGTCCTCCACAAGGCCCGCTTCTTTATACGCTTATTCACTTATCCGACAAGTTGGGGCGGCGGCCAGCTCTTGAGGCGGACAAAATATGGACTGAAAATCAGCGCGTTACAGCCGAAAAGGCGGAAGTCTAGACATCTACAACAACGAAATCGCCCGGCCCACTTACGCGCGGGGGCGGTCTCTTATATGCTTGTCGGACAAGTAAGTGGCGGTTCGAAGCGCGAGCCGCCGACGTCGAAAAGAGGAGGGAGCGGGCATGAAGATCGTGGACGTCAAGACGGCCGTCGTCGCCTATCATGGCAAGGCGACGCTGGTGCGCATCGACACCGACGAAGGCTTGTCGGGGTTCGGGGAGGCCAACCCCGATGCGGGCGCCGCCACGGTCGTCGGCCTCATCAACGATCTCAAGCGGGAGCTGATCGGCGAGGACCCGCGCGACGTCGAGCGGGTGTGGGAAAAACTCCGGCGGCGGCACGTGTTCTCCGGCGCGCAATCGGGCATTTTCCTCATTGCGCTCTCGGGCATCGAGATCGCGCTATGGGACCTCGCCGCCAAGGCGGCCGGGCAGCCGCTCTATCGGATGCTCGGGGGCAAGTTCCGCGACCGCATCCGCCTCTACGCCGATTGCGGTGACGGCGACGACGAGACGGGCTCGCCCGCCGGCTGCGCGGCGCGCGCCAAAAGAATGGTCGCCGAGGGATTCACCGCGCTCAAATTCGACATCGACAATCTGCGGCATCCGCAGAAATTCGATCGCGCGAACCACACGGCGAACGCCGCTGAAATCCGCTCCATGGTCGAACGCGTCGCGGCGGTGCGCGAGGCGATCGGGCCGGACATCGACCTCTGCATCGACCTTCACGCGCGCTACGATGTGCCCTCTGCTTGCCGCATCGCCTGGGAGATGGAGCCCTTCAAGCTGCTCTGGCTCGAAGAGCCGATTCCGGCCGAGAATGTCGACGCGCTGCGCCAGATCCGGCAGCGCAGCCGAACCCCGATCTGCGTCGGCGAGAACCTCTACATGCGCTGGGGGTTTCGCGAGCTCTTCGAAGGGCAGGGCGCCGACGTGGTGATGCCCGACGTGCCCAAGTGCGGCGGCCTCGCCGAAAGCAAGAAGATCGCGAACCTCGCCGAGACCTACTACCTGCCGTTCGCGCCGCATCTCGTCTCGACCCCGCTCGGCACGATGGCGACCTGTCATACCTGCGCGGCGGTGCCCAATTTCCTCGTGCTCGAGTGGCATGCCCTCGAGGAGCGCGAGGTCTGGGACAGCTACGTCAAGGTGCCGGACGGGTCGGGCTCGATCGTCAAGGACGGTCACATCGCCCTTCCCGAGACGCCGGGCATCGGCGTCGAGCTCGACATGGAGGCGGTTCGCCGTCACGCGATCCCGGGTTTTGGCGTCTTCGAATAGCGACGCCGCGGCTATGGTGCGGCTGTCGGCCATGCCGGCCGGCGGGCGCCGCGCCGGCCGGCTTCGCACGACCGGCGGCCGAACGATAACGACCGGGCACACGGTCGAAGGCGGAGGAAAAGCATGGGCAAGCGCGTCATCGTCACGGGAGGGAGCGGCAAGGTCGGGCGGTATGTCATCCCCCACCTCCTCGCCCGCGGGCACGAGGTATTGAACCTCGATGCTGCCCCGCTCGATGTGCGGGAGGTGACGACGGTCCAGGTCGACCTCGCCGATGCCGGGCAGGCCTACAACGCGCTGACGCTCCATTTCGGCTGGGAGGAATTCCGCTCCGGGCGCGGCCGGGCGCCGGTCGACGCGGTGGTGCACCTCGCCGCCATTCCGCGCATCCTGCTCCGGCCGGACAACACCATGTTCGCCGCCAACGTGCTCTCGACCTACAACGTCGTCGAGGCGGCGACCAGGCTCGGCATCCGCAAGATCGTCCTCGCCTCGAGCGAGACCGCCTATGGCGTCTGCTTCGCCGAGGGGGAGCGGCCCTACACCCATTTCCCGATCGAGGAGGACGACGATACCGACCCGCCCGACAGCTATGGGCTGAGCAAGGTCGTCGGGGAAAGAATCGGCCGGTCATTTGCGACCCGCACCGGCGCCGACGTCTATGCGCTGCGGATCGGGGCGGTGACCGAGCCGCAGGACTACGCCACCCGCTTTCCCGCCTGCCTCGCCGATCCGCGGCTCAAGCGGCGCGACGCCTGGACCTATGTCGATGCGCGCGACCTCGGCCAGATGGTGCACCTCTGCATCGAAAGGCATGGGCTCGGCTTCCAGGTCTTCAATGCCGTCAACGACGAGATCGTCGCCAACGAGCCGACCGCGGTGTTCCTCGCCCGGCAGGAGCCAAACGTGCCGTTCACGCGCGAGATGGGCGAGTTCGAAGGGCCGATCTCGAACCGCAAGATCCGCGAAATGCTGGGTTTTCGCGAGGAGCACAACTGGCGGAAGTACGTGCCGGCCTCGCGCTGAGTGCGGCGGCGCCGGCGCGCGCCGGGTTCAATGGCGCTTGTCAAGCCGGCGCCGTGACGGCATTACCGTTGCTGCATTCGTCCGGCCGGGCTGGCCCGGCGGAGATGCGGAGGCGGGGCATGCTGCTCGAGATCGATGGGGTCGGCAAGCATTTCGGCGGCGTCGTGGCGCTGCGCAATGTTTCGCTTGCGGTCGAGCCGGGGCACATTTTCGGCCTCATCGGCCCCAACGGTTCCGGCAAGACGACGCTGGTCAACGTCATCTCGGGGTTTTTGAGGGCCGATTCGGGTCACATCCGCTTCGATGGCCAGCCGATCGAAAAGCTGCCGCCCTACCGCATCGCGCGGCTCGGGCTCTGCCGGACGTTCCAGATCACCATCAACCCGTCGCGCATGACCGTGATGGAAAACATGCTCCTCGGCCCGCGCATGCAGCGGGGGGAGAGCATCGTCAGGTCCGCGCTCGAGCCCCGGGCGGTGCGGGCGGACGAGGCGGGCCACCTCGAGCGGGCCTGGGCGCTGCTCCGGCGCGTCAAGCTCGACCGCCACGCCAACGAGCTCGCCGGAAGCCTCTCGGGCGGGCAGAAGAAACTCCTGGCGCTGGCGCAGGTGCTGATGGCCCGGCCGCGGCTCATCCTCCTCGACGAGCCGGTCGCGGGCGTCAACCCGCGGCTCATCGAGGACATCATCGAGCTGTTGCTGGCGCTGCGCGCCGAAGGCCACAATTTTCTCATCGTCGAGCACAACATGCAGGCGGTGCGGCGCCTGTGCGACCTGATCTGCGTGCTCGACATGGGCGAGGTGCTGGCGCAGGGGCCGCCGCACGAGGTGCTGGCGCGGGAGGATGTGCTCAGGGCCTATATCGCGGCCGGGGGGCGCGTGGCCGAAGAGGCGGCGGGCGCAGCATGAGTGCAGTGCTCGAAGTCGCCAATGTGTTCGCCGGCTATGGCGACACCGAAATCCTGCGCGATGTGAGCCTCGCGGTCGCGGCGGGCGAGATCACGACCATCATCGGCCCGAACGGGGCCGGCAAGTCGACGCTGCTCAAGGCGCTGATGGGCTACCTCATCCCGCGCGCCGGGACGGTGCGCTTCGCCGGCGCGGATGTGACGGCGCTGCCGGCGCACGAGCGGGTACTCAAGGGCCTGGCGTTCGTGCCGCAGCTCGACAACGTCTTTCCCTCGCTCACCGTCGCCGAGAACCTGCGCATGGGCGGCTATACGCTCGGCCGCGAGGAATTGGCGCGGCGAACCGAGGAGCAATACGCGCGTTTCCCGCGCCTCGCCGAGCGGCGCGGGCAGCGGGTGCGAACGATGAGCGGGGGCGAGCGGCAGATGCTGGCGCTCGCGCGGGCGCTGATGACGGAGCCGCAGCTTTTGATGCTGGACGAGCCCTCGGCGGCGCTTTCGCCGCGCCTCGCCGACGAGGTTTTCGAAAAGGTGCGCGAAATCAACGCCCACGGGCGCACCGTGCTGATCGTCGAACAGAACGCCGAACGGTCGCTCGCGATCTCGCACCGCGGCGTGGTGATGGCCGACGGGCGGGTCGTGTTCGAGGGGCCGGCCGAGGGCGTGCTCAAGGACGAGAAGATCCGCGACGCCTATCTCGGTACGCCCGCGGTCTGAGCCATCATCTGGCCAGGGCCGAGTGGCCGCGCCGACGGATGCGCGCGCCGGCGCAATCTCCGCTGTACAACGGTTGCGGTCGGCACGGGGCTCAACTAACCTCGTCACTTCTCCGGCGCAAACGGCATCAAGCCCGCGGGAGCCGCCTATTATCGATCACCAATTTCAAGCAGGGAGACGGAATTGATGAGCACAGGGAATGGAATGCCCCGGCGCTGGCTCGGGGCCACGGCGATTGTGGCCCTCGCCTGGGGCGCGGGACTGTCGGGGGCAAGCGCGGCCGGCGTCAATTTCGGCCTCTTCACCTCGCTGACCGGGTCATCCGCCGTCGTCGGGCAGGACATGCAGCGCGGCGCGCAGCTGGCCATCGACCAGATCAATGCCGGCTACGATGTGCCCATGAAGGACGGCTCGACCGTCAAGGTCGGGCCCGGGCTCGCGGGCGGCCAGGTGACGCTCTCCGTCGAGGATGCGCAGTCCGATCCCAAGGCAGCGATGGATGCGGTGCGCAAGCTGGTCGAGGTGGACAAGGTGCCCGTCGTCCTCGGCGAGTATTCGAGCGGGCTGACGCTGCCCACCGGCCAATACACCAACAAGCAGCACATCGTGCAGATCTCGATCGGCGCCAATTCGCCGATGCTGCGCGACATCGGTCCCTTCTTCTTCGACATGATCGCCCTCAACAATGTCGAGGGCCCGCCGATGGTCGACATCGCGGTCAAGGATCTCAAGGCAAAGAGCTTTGCCACCATGGTGCCGAACAACCCCTACGGCGTCGGTCTCGAGCAGGCGCTGTGCGATGCGGCCAAGGCCGCCGGCGGCGCCTGCGCCACGACGGTGCGCTACGAATCCAACCAGACCGACTATCGCGCCCAGCTGCAGCAGATTTCGGGTGCCAATCCGGACGCGGTGTTCTTCTTCGCCTATGGCTCGGACGCAACGCTCCTGCTCAAGCAGGCGAGCGAACTCGGCATGGAGCCGGGCAAGAACTGGTTCGGCCCTGAAATGTCGAACTGGGTAAACGAGGTTTCCGCCAACCCCGACATTTCCAAGATCGCCGAGGGCATCCGCGGCATCGACTTCTCGGTCGGCGGCGACTTCTACGACAAGACCTATGCGCAGCCGTTCCAGGCCAAGTACAACGCCAAGCCGGCGACCGATTTCGGCGGCTTCGCCTATGACGCGACGATGGTCGCGGCGCTCGCGGTCAATGCGGCGGGGAGCGCCGATCCCGAGGCCATCCAGAAGCAGGTCATCGAAATGGCCGGCAAGTACAAGGGCGTGACCGGCGACAAGTCCATGGACAAGGACGGCATGCAGGTGAACGCGACGCTCGTCGACGAAATCTACAAGGACGGCAAGCTCGTGCCCTATACCGCCGGCAGCGGCAGCTGACGGACGCGTTCCGGGCTTTTCCAGCGATTGCCGCTCTCCCCTCCAGGGGAGGGCGGTAACGGGGAGAGGCCTTTACGGGGCACCAGGCGCGCTGGGTCCCGGCACGGCCTCATCCTGGGCCCCTCGAGGGGCGGGGCCTCCGCCCGAACCCAACGAATGTCTGCCATCCTTCCCAGAAAAGGGAGGGAGAACGGGACGAGGCGGCTCGCGTGACGTCCCGCCGCATCGGAGACTCTTTCCCTGATCCTCCAGACCCTCATCGACAGCCTGATCCGCGCGTCCGAGCTGGCGCTCGTCGCCGTCGGCCTGACCATGGTCTATTCCGTGCTGCGCTTTCCCAATTTCGCGCATGTCGAATACGCGACGGTCGGCGCCTATTTCGCCTTCACGCTTTCCGCCGCGCTCAACCTGCCGCTCGGCCTCGCCGCGCCGGTCGCGGTGATCGGGGCGGCTCTCGTCGGGCTCGCCACAGACTGGCTGGTGTTCCGAAAGCTGCGCGAGCGCTCGGACATCATCCTGATGATCGCGTCTTTCGCGCTCGCGATCGCCATCCGCGAATTCGTGCTGATGTTCTGGGGGCCCTCGCCGCGGTTCTATCCCGTCGGATTCAGCAAGCCGCTGCGCGTTTTCGGGGCTCTCATCTCGCCGGTGCAGATCGGCATCATCGTCACGGCGGTCGTCTGCATGGGCGGCTTTCACCTCCTGCTGAACCGGACGCGGCTCGGCGTCTCGATGCGGGCCTCGGCCGACAACAAGCTGCTCTCGGAAGCCTGCGGAATTCCGACCGACGGGGTGGTGCGCATCATCTGGCTCATCGGCAGCGGCTTTGCGGGGCTCGGCGGCGTGCTGATCGCGCTCGACACGCAGCTGCAACCCTTCATGGGCGAGGCGATCATCATTCCGGTGTTCGGGGCGGCGATCCTCGGCGGTATCGGCAGCCCCTATGGCGCGATGCTCGGCGCGCTGCTCTTCGGCTTTGCCGAGAATGTCGGGCTTACCATCAACTGGACGCCGCTGCTCCAGGCCTTCGGGCTCGAGGCAGGCGCGATCACCTACATTCCGGCCGGGTACAAGGAAGCGATTCCCTTCGCGCTCCTCATCGCCATGCTGATTTTCCGGCCGCAGGGCATCATGGGGCGGCGCCGGCGATGATCGCGTTCGGCATCTATCTCCTCACCATCACCTGCATCTGGGGGATACTGGCGATCAGCCTCAACCTCCAGTACGGGCTCACCGGGCTCGTCAATCTCGGGCAGATCGCCTTCTTCATGATCGGCGGCTACACCTCAGTCGTCCTCGTCATGCTCGCCGGCTGGCCGATCGGGCTCGGCATGGCGGCGGGCGCGCTCGCCGGTGCCGTGTTCGGCATGCTGCTTGCGTTGCCGACGGCGCGGCTGCAGCAGGACTACTGGGGCATTTCCACCCTCGCGGCCGCCGAAATCGTGCGCCTCGTCTTCCTCAACCAGACTTTTGGCAGCCCCTATGTGGGCGGCTCGTTCGGCGTCACCAACATCCCCCGGCCGCTCGAACAGGAAATCGCGCCGACCGCTTATCCGCTCTTTTATCTCTGCCTCGCGGCGGTTTGCCTCGTCGTCTGCTGGGCGGTGGCCCACTGGCTCATGCGGCTGCCCTTCGGGCGGGCGCTCAAGGCCATGCGCGAGGGCGACGAGGTGCCGCTGGCGCTCGGCAAGAACGTCTCGAGCCTCAGGATCCGGGTGATGGGCGTGGGCGGGGCGCTCGGTGGCCTGGCAGGGGCGCTCTTCGCGCATTTCAATGCCTTCATTTCCCCCGACTACTTCCTGCCGCTCCAGACCTTCATGATCTGGGCGATGGTGATCGTCGGCGGGGCGGGCAATTTCGCGGGCGTGCTCGTCGGGGCTCTCCTCATCGAACTCATCGACAGCTCGACCCGCTTCATCAGCGGCGCGGTGCCGATCAGCCCGCAAATCCTCGGCCCCGGCCGCATGATCCTGATCTCGGTGCTGGTGATCCTGGTCTTGATCTACGCCCCCGAAGGCCTGCTCAAGGAGCGGCGGCGGCGCTACCCCGAGCCGCGCTGAGCGGCTGAAGAGACCGGGTCCGCCAGGCGACGGCACCGGCCCCCATCTTTCGTGCTATCCTCTGCCGGCCACCTTATGGCCGCGACTCTGTCGCGCCGCGAGGCGGGCCACGCCCGCGCCGTTGACATCCCTGTCCGGCTATCGCTAAGCTTCTACTATTCCGATGTCTATTCCATAATAATGGAATATCGCATGGCGAGTTCCGCGGGTCCGCTCTACAGACGCCTCGAGCAGATGGGCATCGTCCTGCCCGCCCCGCCGCGCCCGATCGCCAACTTTGCCACGCACGTGCAGGAAGGAACGCTGCTGTTCCTCTCGGGGCAGGGGCCGCAGACCGCGACGGGCCAGTTGTTCACCGGCAAGGTCGGGGCGGGCGTGTCGCTCGAGGAAGCCTATCGGCACGCGCGGCTCGTCGGCATCAACCTCCTCGCCGTTCTGCATCATGCGCTGGGCGACCTCGCGCGGGTGCGGCAGGTGGTCAAGCTCTATGGCATGGTCAATGCCGCGCCCGATTTCGCCGAGCATCCGCAGGTGATCAACGGCTGCTCCGACCTCTTGGTCGAACTGTTCGGGGAGGCCGGCCGCCACGCGCGCTCGGCGGTGGGGCATGCGTCGCTGCCGCAGAACATCACGGTCGAGATCGAGGCCGTGGTGGCGGTCAGGGAGTGAGGCCATGCTAGCGCGCGCCCAACGCCCGTTCGACCCGCTCGGCCGCCGCCTGGACGGCCGCCTCGAAACGGGCGCGGTTGCCGTCGGCGAGCTTTTGCTCCGGGACGACGATCGAGATCGTGGCGAGCGGCGTGCCGTC
>DASZTU010000007.1:0-11986 GCA_035547975.1 Devosiaceae bacterium
CCGGCCATCCATCCCACCGGACCGCGTGCGCAGGCGGTGAGGCCGGCTGGATCCCCGGGTCAAGCCCGGGGATGACGGTGGTCGGGGCACGGATTTGGGCCGCTCTGAGCCCTAAAACCCCAAAGATGCGGCGCGGCGGGAGCCGTCCGGTCCGTTAGAGGTGCGGTGCGGCGGGAGCCGTCTGGTCCGTTCCCATGACCGAGCCGAGGATCGACTGGATGAAGGTCTTGTCCTCGCCATAGGAGGGGGTGCGCCGCGTCTCGATCGTGAACACCCGGCCATCCTTGAGGGTATAGATGGCCCGGTCCTTCACCTTCTTGTTCTTGTCGAAATAGATCGCGAGGACGGTGCGGTGGCGCGTCATCGAGACGCCGAAGGAGGTGCGGGTCACCTCGGTCGACACATAGTAGTAGGCCGACTCGGTGCCGAAATCGTTGGTGAGCTGCGGGCTGCCGAGGACCGTGGTGACGAGCTGCTGGCTCTGTCCGGGCCGGATCTGGGCCACCGCGTCCGGGGAGAGGTCATAGCCTTCCACCTGGTCGCGGACCAGGCCCTCGAATCCGGTCGTGCAGCCGGCCACGCCCGCGGTGAGCGCGAGAGCCACGGCGAGGGGCGCGAAACGGTGGGCGACTAGGCGCAAGGACATGGATTTGACTTCCCCGACAGCTCTCGACTATAGGCACGCAAAACATGCGCCAGCTTTAACGGCCCTGGCCCGACCGCCGGCATCTCTAGCCGCACCGGCCGCCCCATGGCAAGCGCGTCCGGCCACGGCCGATTGCCCCACGAGTTCTGCCGGCGCACATCATCAAACGCATCCGGAGCCCCGCCCATGGCCCTGTCGCTGTTTCGCAAATCCCGCGCGACCGACCATGTCCACGCCGTCTATTCAGCCATTGTGGCGCAATCCCGGCAGCCCCGTTTCTACGCCGACTGGGGCGTGCCGGACACGGTCACGGGACGCTTCGACATGGTGAGCCTCCACCTGGCGCTGCTGTTTCGCCGCCTGCGGGGCGAATCGCATGCCGCCCGCGCCTTCAGTCAGGACCTTTTCGATCTTTTCTTCAAGGACATGGACCGCTCGCTGCGCGAAATGGGGGCCGGTGACCTCGCCGTGCCCAAGAAGATTCGCAAGATGAGCAGCGTCTTCTACGGCCTCCTCGCGAGCCTCGACCGCGCGCTGACCGCGGGCGACGTCGAGGCCGTCACGGCCGTTCTGCTGCGCAACGTCTATGGCGCCCCCGATCCCCGGGCCGGCGACCTCGCCCGCTACCTCATCGCCGAATCGAGCCGGCTGGCGCGTGTCCCGGCAAGCGAGCTGCTGGCCGGGAGGCTGACCGGGGAGGTTGCGGCATGAGCGCGCACGCCCATCGCGCGGAGCCGCTGCTCGATGCCGCGGTCCGCATCGACCACCTGCCGCCCGAGGGGCGCACGATCGACGTCCTTGCGACCGAGGCACAGCGCAGCGCCATTGCCGAGAGGCTCGGCATCAGCGCCGTGGACCGGCTCGAGGCGCGGCTCGAGGTCACGCGTTTCCGCGGCGGCCTCAGGGCCCATGGCCGGCTCGAGGCGGTGACCGAACAGCCCTGCGTCGTCACCTTCGAGCCGGTGAAGCAGGTCATGGACGAGGAGATCGACCGCGTCTTCCTCCCCGCTTCCGAACAGCCCCGGGGTCCTGCGGCCCACCCCGAGGTGTTCGTCGACCTCGAAAGCGACGAAATGCCCGATTATTTCGAGGGCCACGAGGTCGATCTCTCGGAGGCGATCATCGAAACGGTGGCGCTGGCGCTCGACCCCTATCCGCGGGCGGAAGGGGCAGAGCTCGAGACCCCCGAGGAGCCGTCGATCGAAGAGGAGATTTCGCCCTTTGCCGGGCTCAAGTCGCTCTTCGACCCGGAAAAGAAGGGTTAGCCGGGCGCTCTTGGGCGGGGCTTGCGCCGCACCTATGTTTGGCTAAGGTGGGCGCCGGCCGCGCGGCCCGAGACATTTAGGCGGACATGTCCGAAACGATCAGAATTTCCGTGGACGCCATGGGTGGCGACAAGGGACCGCGCGTGGTGATGCATGGCGCCTCGCTGGCGCTCAGGGAGCGCAAGAACAGCCGCTTCATCTTCCACGGCCGCCAGGAAGAGCTGGAGCCGCTCCTCAACGAGTTTCCGGACCTGCGGCCCGTCTCGACCATCCGGCACAGCGACGTCGTCATCCTCATGGACGACAAGCCCAGCCAGGCGCTTCGCAAGGGGCGCAACGTCTCCTCCATGTGGGCCGCCCTGCAGTCGGTCAAGGACGGGGACGCGGACGTCGCCATCTCGGGCGGCAACACCGGCGCGCTGATGGCGATGGCGACCTTTTGCCTGAGGCCGATCGACGGCATTTCGCGGCCGGCGATCGCGGCCATCTGGCCGACGCTGCGCGCCGACATCGTCGTGCTCGATGTGGGCGCGACAATCGACGACGACGCCCAGCAGCTGGTGGATTTTTCCATCCTTGGCGCGGCGCTGGCGCGAACCCTCTTCGACCAGCAATCCCCCACTGTCGGCCTCCTCAATGTCGGCACGGAAGAGGTCAAGGGCCTCGAGCACGTCAAGGAGGCGGCCCAGATCCTCGCCGGCGTCGGCGACGCAGGGTTCACCTATCACGGCTTCGTCGAGGGCGACGACATCGGCAAGGGCACGGTCGACGTGGTGGTGACGGACGGTTTTACCGGCAACGTCGCGCTCAAGACCGCCGAGGGGACCGCCCGGCAGGTCGGCACCTATGTGCGCCTCGCACTCAAGGCGGACCTGATGTCGAAGCTCGGCGCGCTGCTCGCCGGCCGGGCGCTCAATGCGCTGCGGCGCAAGCTCGATCCGCGCACCGTCAATGGCGGGGTCTTCCTCGGCCTCAACGGCATCGTCATCAAGAGCCACGGCGGCACCGACGAGATCGGCTTCCAGAGCGCCCTCGGGCTGGCTTACGAAATGGCGCGCAGCCACCTCATGGATAAGGTCGTCGAGGGCATGCACCGTTTCCCCCGCAATCTCCCGGCATCCCTTCCCGTCTCCACGCTCGCACCCCAGGCGGAGGCAAAGCCCGCGTGACTCGCACCAGATCAGTGTTTCGCGGCGTCGGCGGCTACCTGCCGAAGCGCGTGATGACCAATGCCGAAATCTCGACCATGGTCGATACCTCCGACGAGTGGATCATGCAGCGGGTCGGCATCCGCCAGCGGCACATCGCGGCCGAGGGCGAACTGACGTCGGACCTCGCGGTCAATGCCGCCCGCGCCGCGCTCGACAATGGCGGGCTCGGCATCGACGACATCGACCTCATCGTCGTCGCGACCACGACGCCCGACCTGACGTATCCTGCGACCGCCGCGATCGTCCAGGACAAGCTCGGCATGCATCACGGCACCGCCTTCGACGTCCAGGCGGTGTGCTCGGGTTTCGTGTTTGCGCTCGCGACCGCTGACAGCTTCCTCAAGAACGCCCTTTCCCGCCGGGCCCTCGTCATCGGGGCCGAAACCAATTCCCGCATCCTCGACTGGACCGACCGGTCGACCTGCGTGCTGTTCGGCGACGGGGCCGGCGCCGCCATTGTCGAACGGGTGGACCTTCCCGATGGCGCCCCCGACCGCGGGATCCTCGCGACGGCGCTGCGCACCGATGGCGGCCACTGGGAAAAGCTCTACGTCGACGGCGGACCCTCCAAGACGCAGACCGTGGGGCACGTCCGCATGGAGGGCCGCGAGGTTTTCAAGCACGCCGTCGGCAAGATCACCGATGTGGTCGAAAACGTCTTCCGCCAGTCGAACTACGGGGTCGCCGACCTCGACTGGTTCATCCCCCACCAGGCCAACCGGCGCATCATCGACGGGGCCGGCCACAAGCTCGGCATCCCGCCGGAAAAGGTCGTCGTGACCGTCGACCGGCACGCCAATACCTCCGCCGCGTCCGTGCCGCTGGCCCTCGCGGAAGCGGTTGGCGACGGCCGGGTGAAGGCGGGCGACCTCGTCATGCTCGAGGCGATGGGGGCGGGGTTTACCTGGGGCGCGACGCTCATCCGCTGGTAGCTTTCACCGCTCCGGCCATTGTCTCAGCAATGCCACGATGTGTCTGAAATTGCGGCACAAGTGCCGCGAAAAATGGATGCCCAACTTGGATTTGCCATAGTCTGCCGTCGACGATAGTGTCTCCCGGTTGAGGTGGGGGCGTCCTGCCAGGGCGTAGCACCCGGATCGGGCGGAACGAGGTGGCAATGGCACAAAAGACCGTGACACGGGCGGATCTGGCTGAACGCGTCTACGAGACCGTCGGCCTGTCGCGCACCGAATCGGCGGAACTTGTAGAGCGCGTGCTGGACATGATCGGCGATGCGCTGGTGAAGGGGCAAAACGTAAAACTGTCGTCCTTCGGCTCCTTCCAGGTGCGCTCGAAGAACGAGCGCATCGGGCGAAATCCCAAGACCGGCGAGGAGGTGCCAATCCTGCCCCGCCAGGTGCTCGTATTCAAACCGAGCAACGTGTTGAAATCCAAGATCAATAAATCTATGGTCCGCTCTGGAAAATAAGGCATTCCGCCGTTGCCGGTGAGTCGCGGCGGTTTCGCCGACCATGCCGGCAAGGCGCGCCAGGGTGCGGGAAATGCCCGCCCGGCTGCGCCCAGAGAGTAGGGGAAGAAGCGTGGTGGAGAAGTCACCGGACGCCTTCCGAACCATATCGGAAGCCGCCGAGGAGCTTGACCTGCCCCAGCACGTGCTGCGCTTCTGGGAAACCCGCTTCTCGACCATTCGGCCGCTCAAGCGGGGCGGTGGACGCCGCTACTACCGGCCGGAAGACGTGCTGCTGCTCAAGGGCATCCGGCATCTGCTCTACGACCAGGGTTTCACCATCAAGGGCGTCCAGCGCATCCTCAAGGACCAGGGCGTTCGCAACGTCATCGCCATCGGCGAGGGTCGTCCGATCGAGGTGCTCTCGGAGCCCGTGCCGCTGCCGCCGCCCGCCGAGTCAGCCCCCGAGCCGGGCGACGAAGTGGCCGACCTCGAGGTCGAGAGCCTGATCGAGGGCCGGGCGGCCCATCCCCATTCCTACGATCCGCCGTCGCTGGCCGATGAGGATCGAGAGGCGCTCGGGCGCGTGCTCAAGGATCTGCTCGAGTGCAAGCGCCTGCTGGAGCGCGCCCGCGAAGGCTGAAGGCCCGCGGCCTGCGGGGCCGCGGCTATCGTTTCGCCCAATAGTCCGCCTGGAGTTGCGCGGCTTCCTCCGCGAGCAGCGGCCCGACGACTTCCGTCGGGCGCTGGCCGGCGGCGAAGACGGTGCGGCAGGGGAGGTCGAGCGTCGGGTTCTCCTCATGGGCGCCGGTCGCGGCCTTGAGGTCCCTTTCCGTCTGCCCGAAGACCACCCGCCCGACGCCGGCCCAGTAGAGGGCGCCGGCGCACATCGCGCAGGGCTCGGCCGAGGTGTAGAGCGTGCAGGCCTGGAGGAACGCCGTGGAATAGGTTTTGGCGGCGCGCGAGGCGAGGAGCTTTTCGGCGTGCGCCGTGCGGTCCCCGCCTTCGGCCGAGTAGCCGTTCCCCTGTTCCATGAGGATGTTGCCGTCCGCGTCGGCGAGGAGGCACCCGAACGGGTGATCTCCGCCCTGCCGGGCCGCTTCGGCGATGGCGAAGGCGCGGCGAAGCAGGGTTTCGTCGTAGGGGCGCTGCGGCATCTAGGGGCTCCGGCGTTGCACCGCGGCAGTTTTAGCGGCCCCGCAGGCAGATGCCAGCCCGGCCTCGACTTTCCCTCAGTTCGTCAGTTCGAGCGAGTCGCGCGTGACGGCGTAGCGGCTCAGCGTTTCGAGGAAAGTCATGCCGAGGAGGCTCGTGTCGAGGGCGCCCGCCTCCGTCACATAGGCGCGGATGTTGTGGCGTGTGATGGTGCCGACGGTGATCCGGTCGAGCACGACGGACGCGGCCCGCCCGAGCCCGTTGGCGGTCGAAACGGTGGTATCGAAGTGAAGGTGCCGCGTGTCGATCCCGGTGCGGCGGGCATCTTCCAGCGACAGCACCACGGCGCTCGCGCCCGTGTCGAAGATCAGCGGCACGTCGGCGCCGTCGATGCTGGCCTTCACTTCGAAATGCCCGCCGAGGCCACGCCGGAAGCTGACGGTTCCCGTCTTAGTGTCGATGATCGGTTGGCCGGGGGCGAGTTCCCCGACCACGCGGGCGGCGACGCTGGTGATTTCGTCCCGATAGGCATAGCCGGCGACCGCCAGCGCAAAGACGCCGACCCAGAGGGCCAGCGCGCTCACCAGTTCGCCAACGGCCCGGCGGCGCGAAAACGCCCCGCCCGCCACGAGGATGAGGACGAGCAGCAGGGGCACGAGCTGGCCGGTCTGCACCTGGCTCAGCCCCAGGAATGCGCCGGCATCCGCGCTCACAGCGAGGGCAAGGCCTGCAGCGATGAGGAGGGCGATGCCGATGAAGAGCAAGGAGCGGCCGCTTCCCGTTTGTTGGTCCCAAGTGAGTAGATCGCATGCATTGTGTCGAATTCAAGCGCGATGCGACACGGCGGGCGGCGAGGCCATCGGGTTTCGCCCGCCTGGCGCATGCCTCACATGCGGCAAAAGCGCGGCCGAAGCGGTGGCCGGCACCCCATCTAAGTGGTTAGCATCCCATTTCCTTCACCCACCATACGGCCATGTCCAAGCTCACTCTCATCAGTTCGCCCGCCTGTCCCTATGGCCAGCGCGTCGCCATCGCCCTCCACGAGAAGCATGCCGAATTCAATGTCATTTCGGTGGACCTCGACAACCGGCCCGGCTGGTTCGTGGCTGTTTCTCCCCTGGGTACCGTGCCGCTGCTGCGCATCGAACGGGAGGGCGAGCCGCCCGCGGTGATCTTCGAGAGCGCGTCGATCCTCGAGTACATCGAAGAGACGCTGCCCGGCGAAAAGCTCCACCCGGCCGACCCGGTGCAGCGCGCCCAGCACCGCGGCTGGATTGCCTTCTCCGACCACGTCCTTGCCGATTTGCACCGCTTTGCGATGGCGCGGGGGCCGGCGGTGGACGAAGTCCGCGCCAGCCTCGTGGCCAAGCTGCGGCGGCTCGAATCCGAGGCGGGGGAAGGGTCCTATTTCGCCGGTCCCCGCTTCAGCCTCGTCGACGTCGCCTTCGCGCCGGTTTTCCGCCGCATCGAGGCGCTCGACAGCGTGTCCCCCACCTGCCTTTTCGACGGCCTGCCGCGGCTCGAGCAGTGGCGCCGGGCGGTCGCAGCGCGGGAGAGCGTCAGGGCGGCGGCGCCCGAAAACTTTTCCGAGCTCTATCTCGACCGGTTGCGCAAGCTCCACGCCGAGGTGCTGAAGGCCGCCTGAGCCCGTCAGACCGTCACGAGATAGCCGGTCAGCGCCGCAAGCTCGAGCAACGCCTGGAGGGCGCCGATGAGGTCCCCCGTCTGCCCGCCGACGCGCCGGCGGCAGAGTTCGGCCCATCCCGCCGTGACGGCCGCCATCAGCGCGACCGCCATGATGAAGCCGGGGAGGCCAGTCCCGGGCGCCCCGAGCACCAGCCCGAGGATCAGGGCAAAGACGGCGCCCATGCCGAAGACGTTGGGCGAGACGCGTCCCGCCGCGGCCGATGCCCCGGTGAGCCGGGCAGGGGGCAGGACGACGGTGAGCCAGATCGCCCCCGAGCGCGCCATCAGCATCGCCGAAAGCCACACCCCCGCCGCCGCCAGCGGATCGGCACCCGCCATCGTCGCGATCGCCGCGACGCGCAGCAGCAGGAAGAGGCAGAGGGCCGTCACGCCATAAGTCCCGTGCCGGCTGTCCTTCATGATTTCGAGCCGCCGCTCGCGCGAGTCGCCGCCGAAGAGGCCGTCGGCCGCATCGGCGAGCGCGTCCTCGGCCATCGCGCCGGTCACGAGCACCGCGGCCGCGACCGCGAGCCCCGCGACAAACAACCGCGGCAGGCCGGCCATGGCGGCGAGCAGCAGGACCAGCACCGGCACGATCCCGATCACGAGGCTCGCGAGGGGCAGGGCGGTCGTCATCCGCGTGAGATCGGGACGAAGGTGCCGTCGCTCCCCCGTGGGCAAACGCGAATAGAAGCGGATCGCCATCACCAGGTTGTCGAGCGGCTGGCCGCCGCCGACCGCCTCCTCGGCTTTGGGCGGTGGATGATCGTCGGGCGCCGGGCGCCGGTCGGGCTTTTCGTCACTCAATTGCTTTGGCCGCCTCGCAGTCCTACAAACGCCATTAGGTTCTCAAAGCGCCTGAATTGTGCCCCCTCTGCTTCTGCCGGGAGCATTGCATCCGAGTGTCGGCTTCGCAATTCAATCTGGTGACGGACTGGCGGTTCCCGGCACCGGTCGAGCCGATCTGGGCCGAGCTGATGGCCCCCGAGCAGTGGCCGGACTGGTGGCGGGCCGTCAAGCGCGTCACCCCGACCAGGGAGGGCGACGCCCAAGGCATCGGCGCGGAACGCCGCTTCACCTGGCGCACCGCCTTGCCTTACGAGCTCAGCTTCACCATGCGCGCCGTCCGCATCGAGCCGATGCACCTGATCGAGGGAATCGCCCGGGGCGAGATCGATGGCGTCGGCCGCTGGACCCTCAGTCCCGAGGGGGAGGGGACCCTGGTGCGCTACACCTGGGAGATAGCGCTCACCAAGCCGTGGATGCGCCTCCTCTCTCCGGTTCTGAGGCCAGCTTTCGCCTGGAATCACCACGTGGTGATGGGCTGGGGCGAGGCCGACCTGCGCCAGCGCCTCGGCATCGCCCCTGCGACATAGCTTCCGCCGGCTCGCGGCTAGCCATTCCAACCGGACTCGCCTATCGAAGGGGCCCCGCGAAGGATGCCCCCATGCCCCCCGACTATCCCGCCCCGTTTGCCGACATCGTCGATCTTCTCAAAATCGTGCCGGACGGCGACGATGCGGCCGTCGAGGCGGTGCGCGCGCGTGATGCGCAGCTGACCAAGCCCCGCGGCTCGCTCGGACGCCTCGAAGAGCTGGTCGAGTTTCTGGCCCGCTGGCAGGGAAAAGCCCCGCCGACGCTCGACAATCCGATGGTCGCGATTTTCGCCGGCAACCACGGCGTCACGGCGCGCGGCGTCTCGGCCTTCCCGTCCGAGGTCACGGCGCAGATGGTCAAGAATTTTACCGATGGCGGCGCCGCCATCTCGCAGATCTGCGCCCTGCACGAGATCAACCTGCGCGTCTTCGAGCTGGCGCTCGAGCTGCCGACCGGCGACATCACCGTCGCGCCCGCCATGGACGACAGGACCTGCGCGGCGACCATCGCCTACGGCATGGAGGCGATCGCCGGCAAGCCAGACCTCCTCGTCATCGGCGAGATGGGGATCGGCAACACCACCGTCGCCGCGGCGCTCTACGCTGCCCTCTTCGGCGGGAGCGGGGCCGACTGGGTCGGACGCGGCACGGGGGTCGACGACCAGGGGCTCGGCCGCAAGGCTGCGGCGGTGGACGCGGCGCTCGCCTTCCACCACGGCGCCCTGGCCGACCCGCTCTCGATCCTGGCGCGGCTCGGCGGGCGCGAAATCGCGGCGATGCTCGGGGCGATCGTCGCCGCCCGCCAGCAGAAAATTCCGGTCATCGTGGATGGGTTCGTTGCGACCTCCGCGGCCGCGATCGCCTACGCCGTCAACCCGCGCGCCATCGACCATTGCCTCTTCGGCCACGTCTCGGCCGAAACGGCCCACGCGCACGCCCTCGCGGCGATCAAGGCGCGCCCGCTCCTCGATCTCGGCATGCGGCTCGGGGAAGGGAGCGGGGCCGCCCTCGCGGCGGTGATGGCGAAAACCGCCCTGCACCTCCACAGGCACATGGCGACCTTCGCCGAGGCGGCGGTCAGCGACCGGGGCTGACTGCCTTGCCGGACGCCCGCGGCTACTTCGGCAGGCTCTCGGTGTATTCCTTGAACGTCGGGGGATTCGGATTGTCGTAGGCGGCGGCAAAGCCGGCCAGCGACACCTTCACCACGAAATCCTTGTTGTTCACGTCCTTGGCCGTGAGCGACAGCGTGTTGCCCTTGCGCAGCCGGTTGATGAAGTCCGGCCGCACCAGCTGCTCGGATTCGCACGATTGCGGCGTGCAGCGCCAGAACGGCAGCACCTGCGGCTTGCCGCGATCGATCTGCCAGCGCAGGCCCGGCTTTAGCACGACACCGACCGGAACGGCCGCAACCGCAAGGGTCGGCACGCCCTTCTTGGAATCGACGCGCAGCACCAGCGAACCCACGATGCTGGCGTTGTTGAACACCAGCTTGCGGACGATGCAGACCTTGTGCTGGTCCTTGGGATCGGGATCGCAGAATTTTGCCCAGGCCTGCACCGCTTCGGGAACCTTGATCGGCTGCGCGGGCGCAGCGGCGTTCCCGGCCGCGGGGGCGGGGGTGGTACCGGCTGCAGGCGCAGCGGGGGTTGCTTCGCCGGCCGCGGGTGCGGCTTCGGCAGGGGCAGCGGGGGTCGCGGTGCCGCCGGCTGCGGGCGTGGCGTCCGTCCCCTCGGCCGCCGGTGCCGGGGTCGCCGCATTGTCCGAGCCGGTGCCTGCAGCCTCGCTCGCAGGGGCCGGGGTGGCCGGTGTTGCACCGGCGTCCTGCGCCAGTGCCGCTACCGGCGAGAGGAGAAGCCCCGCCGCCACAACTCCCATGATGCGCCGATCAAGTTTCATCCCATCCTCTTGCGCAATGACCGAAGTCCGGCCCATCGCATCCCATACGCCATGTGGCCGGTCAACGGGCCCGCCTCGCGGGTCCGTGCGGCGGAGCTTTTGGCTGTGGATTGGGGACGAATTCGGGCGATGGCCCCGGGGACTCAGCGCGCTTCCGAATAGATGTGGAGGCGGTTCTTGCGTTCGACCACGGGCGCGAGCGCATCCATGACGCGGGCGCGCGGGAAGGTCGCGATCACTTCGGTGCCGAACCTGAGCTTGGAGAAGAGGTCGAACCGGCCCTGGTGCAGCTCCATGATCTTCTGCACGATGGGCAGCCCGAGCCCCGCTCCCTGTTCCGCCGTCTTCTGCGCCAGCGACCCTTGCCCGAAGGAGGAGAGCACGGTTGCGATTTCGTCCTCGGGGATGCCGGGGCCGTTGTCGCGGACCGAGATGAGCTGCCCGCCATCGGTGCTGCGCGCCACCGTCAGCATGACCTTCCCCGACTGCGGTGTGAACTTGATGGCGTTGCTCAGGAGGTTCAGCACCACCTGCCGGATGGCGCGCTCGTCGCCCCAGATCTTGGGGAGGTTGTTGGCGGCCGAGAAGGTGAGCTCGATCCCCTTGGCCTTGGCCCTGATCTCCATCATCCGCCGGCAGTCCTCGGCGATCTCCTCGAGCGAGACGGCCTCCTCGTTGAGCTCGTACTTGCCGGCCTCGATGCGGGAGAGGTCGAGCAGCTCGTTGATGAGGTTGAGCAGGTGCTGGCCGCTGGCGTGGATGTCCCCGGCATATTCCTTGTACTGGGGCACGTTGAGCGGGCCGAGGAGCTCCGACTTCAGCACTTCGGAAAAGCCGATGATGGCGTTGAGCGGGGTGCGCAGCTCGTGGCTCATGGTGGCGAGGAACTGCGACTTGGCGATGTTGGCCTGCTCGGCATGACGGCGTGCCTCGTCGGACATCTCGCGGGCTTCCTCGAGCTCGGCGATGAGGGCGTCCTTCTCCGCCTGGTGCGCGACGCCCTCGAGCTCGGACGCGTGGAGCTGGCGGGCGAGATAAACGAAGAAGATCTCGGCCCCGATGGTCATGGCGGCGAGCGAATAGTTGAGGAGGCCGCCCGTCAGCGCGAGGTTGATCGAGACGGTGAGCGCCGCAGGCAGCGTGCTGACGAGCGTCGCCGGCGGCAGCGTGCGCGTCGCGATCGCATTGGCGGCGATGCCGACGAGCACGATCGCGAACATCGCGACCATGAGGTTTTCGCCGCCCGAAACCAGCGTGAACAGCGACAGCAGCGACCAGCAGATGCCGAAGACGGTTTCGGCGGTGATGAAGCTCGCCGTCCACTGCGCGGCATTGAATTT
>DASZTU010000008.1:0-1881 GCA_035547975.1 Devosiaceae bacterium
GCGCCAGACGGGAATTTTTCACCATCGGCGGGGCCGGTTCGCGGGATGCGACAAGCGGGGCGGATGGGTGTATGGCGGGGTAACCCCTCCCGCCGAAACTCCACCCGCTCCCCTTCATGCCAGAAGCCTCAAATCCGGCGACGCCGCGCGGCCCCCTTGCCGCCGTTCACCCGAAAGGGCAGGGCGCGCTGCTCCTCCTCGTCTCGGTGCTCCTCGCGGCATTGATCGAGAGTTTCGGCATACCGGCGGCCTTGCTGCTCGGGCCGCTGCTCGGCGGCATTCTCATCTCACTCGGCGGCGGGCGCCTGCGCGTGCCGCGCCTCCCCTACCTCGCGGCCCAATCGATCGTCGGCTGCCTCATCGCCGGCGTGATCACCGGCGACATCGTGCGCACGTTTCTCGACAACTGGCTGCTCTTCCTGGCGCTCGTTTCGGCGGTGATCGTCGCGAGCGGCATTTTGGGCTGGGCGATGAGCCGCTGGTCGGTGCTGCCGGGCACCACGGCCGTCTGGGGCTCGTCGCCGGGTGCGGCGTCGGCCATGATGCTGATGGCCGATGCCTTCGGCGCCGACGCCCAGCTCGTCGCCTTCATGCAGTACCTGCGGGTCGTCTTCGTGGCGCTCGCCGCCTCGGTGATGGCGCGCTTCCTGATCCCGGCGGGCGTTTCGGCGCCGCCGATCGTCTGGTTTCCGCCGATCGAGCCGGTGGCGTTCGGCGAGACGCTGGCGCTCGCCGCGATCGGCGGCTGGGCAGGCGTGCGGCTCAAGATACCGGCTGGCGCCATGCTGGCGCCGATGCTCGCGGGCACGGTGCTGCACGTCGCCGGGGTGATCCAAATCGAGCTGCCCGAGTGGCTGCTCGCCATCAGCTATGCAATCCTCGGCTGGAACATCGGCCTCGGCTTCACCCGGCGCATCGTGCTCCACGCGCTGCGCGCCCTGCCGCAGATCGTCGGCTCGATCATCCTCCTCATCGCGTTCTGCGGCGGGCTCGCCTTCGTCCTCGTCGCGGTGCTCGGGGTCGATCCGGTCACGGCCTATCTCGCGACGAGCCCCGGCGGCATGGATTCGGTCGCCATCATTGCGGCCTCGACGCCCGTCGACGTGCCGTTCGTGATGGCGTTGCAGACCGTCCGTTTCCTCCTCGTGCTGCTCCTCGGGCCATGGCTGGCGCGGGCGCTGGCGATCGCCGCGGGGGCACGCGAGGGGGAAAAAGGCTGACGAGCGGGGCGGCTGCCGCAATTTGGGCAAACCGTGCCACGACTTCGTTACAATGCGCGGCTAGGACAAATCGGGTTTTCTCGAGCGATCGTCATGAGGAGCTTTTCAAAGCTTTCGCCGCCGGCCCGGGCCGTGCTCATGCATTTTAGACGCGCCGACGCGCGCCCGTTTGAAGAAATGCCCGTTCCCACGGTGGTCGTCGCCATGTCCAAGCAGGGACTGCGCGTCACCGCCACGATCGCGGCCCTCGATGAATGCGTGCGCGAAGGCTGGATGCACCTGCGGGCGAGCGGCGACCTCACGCCCGATCGCGTGACCCTCTCCGGAGACGGTTTCCGGGCCCTGGCACTGGTCGAGGAGCCCGAGCGGCAGGATTAGGCCGCCGCGCCCGACGGTTTCCCGGGAGGGGCGGCCTGTCTGTCGCTGGCGGGGCGCCGAAGCCAGGGGCTCAGTATCCGAGCTTCTTTTTGACCGAGTCCCACCGCCTGGAGACGAGATCCCTCGGCTTCAGTTCCTTGGGGACGAATTCGCTGTAGATGTCTCCGAGATACTGATCCTGGTCCTTGCTGTTCTCCACCCAGACGACCTTGTTGTAGATGCTGAATTTCTTGCATTGCGAGTAGAAGAAGGGCTTGGCGGCCTTATCGGCCCCGTGCCAGTT
>DASZTU010000009.1:0-7869 GCA_035547975.1 Devosiaceae bacterium
TGGCGCTTCGTCATCGCCAGTCCTTTCAGAAACAGGTTGAAAAGGCTTGCGCCCTCCTCTGCCCTCCGGTTTCCCGAAAGAGCCGACAGACCTCTGAATTTTCAGAAATCCCGGGTGCGCCCGAGGCCTGGGGAGGCCGTCAGGTTGGCGCCGGGATATAGGGGGACGACGGGGAAGTCAAGCTCGCGCGGGCGGGCGAGGCGCCGGTGTTCACGCGGGAACCGGGCTTTCACCCGCTCGTTGCCCTGCGGTGGCGATGCACGGGATCACAAAGGCTCTGACGGCGGCGGGCACCCTGGCGGCGCGCCCGCAGGCGTTCCTGATTGTCGTGCTCTATGCGGCGCTCTGGATCCTCTTCGATCACCAGAGCCTCGACTGGCACGGGGTCGCAACCCTTGCGACCTGGCTGATGACGCTCTTTATCCAGCGCGCCGAGCACCGGGACACCCAGGCGCTCCACGCCAAGCTCGACGAGGTGCTGCATGCGCTGGGCGACGCCAGCAACGCCATCACCCGCATCGACGACAAGGAGCCCGAAGAGATCGAGGCGCAGCGCGAGGACATGCGCCGAGAGGACTGAGCTGAGGGCGGCCGGCGCTTAGCCAGCCGGTTCGGCCGCCGTATCGTCCCCACCGACGCCGGCAACCATCGGCCGCTCGAGCGAGCGCTGCCGCCGCAGGCCCGGGAAGGCGCGGCTCCAGATCGCGGCGACCGCCATGGTGCCGATGCCGCCCCCGACCACTGCCACGACAGCACCCAGCCAGGCCGCGACCACCCCGGCACGAAACTCGCCCAATTCGTTCGAGGCGCCGATGAAGACGCTGTTGACCGCGTTGACCCGTCCCCGCACCTCGTCGGGCGTCCAGAGCTGCATGATGGTTTCGCGGATCGAGACCGAGACCATGTCGCAGGCGCCCACCAGCATCAGGGCGGGCACCGCGACCAGGATCGACGTCGAGAGGCCGAAAACGCAGACGAAGAAGCCGAAACCCGCGACGCAGAAAAACAGCAGCCGGCCAGCATAGTCGCGCACCGGCCGGCGCGAGAGATAGATGGCGACCCCGATTGCACCGAGGCCTGGCCCGGCGCGCAACAGGCCGAGGTCGAAGGGGCCGGCGTGCAGGATGTCCTTGGCGTAGATCGGCATCAGCGCATAGGCGCCGCCGAGCAGCACGGCGAAAAGGTCGAGCGAGATGGCGCCGAGCACCACCCGGTTGTCGCGGATGTAGCGCACGCCGGCGAGGAGCGTTTCGAGGCTTGCCGACTGGTGCGATTCCCGCCGGGCCGGCTTTGGGATGAGGGAGACGCAGATCACCCCGACGACAGTCAGGGCGGCAGCCGTGCCGAAGGCGACCGAGGGGGCGATGCCATAGAGAAGGCCGCCCGCCACGGGGCCGAGGATGTTGGCAAACTGCCAGGCGGTGGCATTGAGGGTGATTGCATTCGAGAGGGCGACGGTCGGCACGAGGTTCGGCGCGAGCGAGCTGGAGGCCGGTCCCATGAAGGCCCGCCCGCAACCGAGTATGACCAGCACGACGAAGACGGGCCACACCGGATGGTTCGGCTGGGCGGTGAACACGACCATGAACACGGCGCAGACGCACTCGACCGCGAGGCAGCTCGCCATGATGAGGCGCCGGTTGACCCGGTCGGCCGTCATTCCCGTCACCAGCACGAGCAGCAGGGATGGCAGGAACAGCGACAGACCGACAAAGCCGAGGAGGATCGCCTCACCGGTGATGTCGTAGATCTGCCAGCCCACCGATACCGCCACGATCTGGACGGCAAAGCTCGTGAGCATCGTGGCCAGCCAGAAATAGCGGTAGCCGGGATAGCTGAAGGCGCGGCGGGATGCGGCGGCGGGGTCGCTCATGGGCGGCAGGCTCTGGCACGGGCACGCCGGTTCGTCAAAGGGAAAGCCCGGCCCCCTCCTCCGCCTCGGCGAAGATCAGCCGGTTATTGACCGGATCGACCACGGTCATCTCGAGGCCGCCCCATTCCGGTGTTTCGAGGCCGGGCCGGTTGTTCTTGTAGCGCTTTTCGATCAGCTCCGCGTGGAACTCGCGCAGCCTCACGATCTCGAGGCGCACCAGCGAGTTGGGGGAGCCGTCGCCGTGGTGCTCGGAAATGTGGAGAACGGCGCCGCCGCGGCTCACCTGCATGTAGAGCGGCAGGCCGGGCTCGAAACGATGTTCCCAGTCGAGGTTGAAGCCGAGGAAGCCGAGATAGAACTCGCGGGCTTTCGCTTCGTCGAAGCTCCTGAGGATCGGGACGGTGCGGATGTGCCGGAACGCCATGTGCTCTACTCCGTTGCGCCACGGCCTTCGGCGCCCTGGCGCTCGGCCTTTTCGCGCTTCTGCTTTTCGCGATTGGGGTTGGGCCGCTCATGGCGGCGATCGATCGCCGCGATGATGCCGTGCAGGGTCCTCACCTCCTGGGACGAGAACTTGCCGCGGCTGAGCATGGTTCGGAGATTGTTGACCACGGTCGGGCGCTTGTCCTCGACGGTGAAGAAGCCGGCCCGGTCGAGCGCCTCCTCGATGTGCTCGAAAAGGCGGATGAGCTCGTCCTTGCTCGCCTCGGGCGCGATGCCGGAGCCGAACGGCAGCTCGCCCTGCGTCTGGCGCCGCCACTCATAGGCGAGAACCAGCACCGCCTGGGCGATGTTGAGGGAGGCAAACGCTTCCTCGACCGGCAGGGTCACGATGGCGTCGGCGATCGCGACTTCCTCGTTGTAGAGGCCCCACTTCTCACGGCCGAACAACAGGCCGGCCGCGCCCTCTGCCCCGATATGCGCCGCAAGGCGCGTCGCGGCGGTGTCGGGGCCCAGGACCTCCTTCTGCAGGTCGCGGCGGCGCGCCGTGGTTGCGAGCACGAGCGAGAGGTCCGCGACCGCTTCGGCGAGCGTCGGAAAGACCCGCACCCGGTCGATGACGTGATCGGCACGCGAGGCCGCAGCCACGGCCTTTTCATTCGGCCAGCCGTCGCGCGGGTTGACGAGGCGCAGATCCCACAGCCCGAAATTGGCCATGGCGCGGGCCGTCGCCCCGATGTTTTCGCCAAGCTGCGGCTCGACCAGGACGATCGCCGGCGACGGCCGGTAGGCAAAGCTCTTGGATTTGTCGGTGCCGGCCATCAGAATGTCCCGCGGGGGGTCCGCGGGACTTAAGGCAGGGTGCCGGTGGAATCAAGCGACGCGGGGCATACCGAATTCGTGGATGCCCGGCGCGCGGCGCCATTCGCGGTCGAGGATGGCAAAGTGCAACTCCTCGTCCCACTCGCCCTGGAACAGGGCGTGCTCGCGATAATGGGCCTCGAGCCGCATGCCGAGGTCTTTCAGCAGGCGGGCCGATGCGGCGCTGCGGGCGTCGCAACGGGCAAAGATGCGGTGGAAATGCAATTCGTCGAACGCCAGGTCCAGAACCGCCCGCACCGATTCCCGGGCATAGCCCTGACGGCGGTAGATGGGGTTGAAGACGAAGCGGATTTCGCCCTGCGCGGCGGTCGCATCGTGCCAGCGCAGGCAGACCTGCCCGACCAGTGTCCGGTCGCTTTGCCGCTCGACCGCCAATGCCAGGGTGTCGCCGGGACGGTTCAGGGCTACCTGTCCGCAAAGGGTCCTGAGAGCCGTCCTGACGTCAGTGCGGTCCCGCGCCGGCGGCTCGACGTACCGCTGGGCCTCGGGCAGCAGATAATATGCGCAAACCGCATCGAGATCGTGATGATCGAAGAGCCGCAGCTCCAGCCGGTCGCTGCGGAGTGGGAAATAATGTGAACTCATAGCGCGCGCCTCCTCGCCACGTACACAACTAAGCTGGAGGCTGCTTCGTTCCTCGCCGGAGGCTCAGAATCAGCTCGGATTAAGGAGCGGCCATTCGTCCCGCAGCAGGGCATAAACGTACTCGTCGTCCCAGCGGCCCTTGACCAGATGGTGCTCGCGGAAATGCGCCTCCCGGCGCATGCCGAGCCGCTCCATCAGCCGGAAGGAGGGAGCGTTCTGCGTGCTGCAGCGCGCAAAAATGCGGTGGAGGTCGATATCGGCAAATCCCATCGTGATCAGGGCTCGCACCGCCTCGGTGGCGTAGCCGTGCCCCTGATGGTCGGGATTGAGGATATAGCCGACTTCCCCGATGCGATCGATGACGCTGCGCCAGATCAGGGTCACCTCGCCGAGCAGTTCCCCATCCTCCCGGCGCTCCACGGCGAGGGTGATGCGATCGTTCTCCTCGGCCAGCGAGACCTGCCGGATGCGCGCCTGTATCGCCTCGGCGCAGGTTTCGCGGGTCATGGGCGCGTCGAAGAGATAGCGGGCGACGTCCTCGCGCCGCCGATACGCGTGAACGGCATCGACATCCCCGCGCGTAAAGGGGCGCAGGAGAAGACGCTCCGTCTCGAGCGGCAGATCGGGCGATGGTCGCATGCTGTTTGGCTCCGCTCGCTGGCCGATTAGGCCGCAACGACCGCGAAATCAAGGCATCGGTTGCGGACTTGCCGAGTCCGGCCAAAGCGCGGCAAAGTTCCGCCGCGTCCGCCGGAGGGTCTCAGGATGGTGGTCAATGCCGATCTCGCGGCCCGCGTCCGCGGCCTCGTCGCCGGGGATCCCCGCGTCACCGAGAAGAAGATGTTCGGCGGCATCTGCTTCCTGCTCGACGGCAAGATCCTGGTTGCGGCTCGCCGCACCGGCAACCTCATGGCCCAGGTCGGCGCAGAAGCCGCCGACCGGTTCGACGGGCAGGCGGGCGTTGCGCGGATGGTGATGAAGGGCAAGCCCACCGCCGCGTTCCTCGACATCGAAACGGGGCTCATCGAGAGCGACGAGGAACTCCGGCGCTGGATCGAGCTGGCTGAGCGGTACGTCGCGGCGAAGCCTTAGGGCGGGAGCGCCAAGCTTCCCGCCGGGAAAAGCGACGGCGCCGACACCTAGGCCGGGTGGCGCCGGTTCTCCTTCGCCAGCCGCGCGTAGCCTTCGATCAGCAGCTCGACCCCGAAATCAAAAGTCTTGTCCCACTCGCTCTCGCGGAAATAGGGCCCGGCGGCGATGACTTCGGGATAGTCGCGCGCCACCTCGTCGTCCGGCACCGGCTCGACCGTCGAGGGCCCGCGGGCATAGCCGGCGGTCTCGTCGAGGATCGCGCCGTTGAGGTAGTAGCCGAAAGTGCGGAACATCCGCACCGTCTGCTCGCGTGTGAGCCCCGCCGCGGCGCACATCTTCAGCATCTCGTTGATCCAGCGCAGGCCGAGGCGGGTGTTGAGCCGGTGCGTGGCCACGAAGGTGAAAAGGCTTGGCCGCTTCTTGAGCAGATCGCGCCACTGGCGGGCGGTGCGCCTGAGCCGCTCTTCCCAGGGCAGGTCCGCCGGCGCGATCGGAAACATTTCGGCGATGATGTGATCGACGAGGGCGTCCATGATGTGCGACTTGCTGGGGAAGTAGTGGTAGATGCTCATCGCCTCGCAGCCGAGCACCTGCCCCAGCTTGCGGATGCTGAAGGCGGCCAGCCCCTCCCGCTCGATGAGTGCGAGCGCCGCGATTTCGATCCGCTCCCGCGACAGCGGTTCACGCAGGCGACGGGAACGCCCTGCGGCGCCTCCTTCATCGCCCGGCGCTGCGGCGTCGCCCTCCTGACCCAGCGATTGATCTCCTACACCCATAACAAAGTCCTCACGAGAATCTTACAGTGTATGGCTTGACACCTTACAGCGTACGGTTATGTTGGCACTCAGCTGCCTTACGCCGTAAGGTAGTATCACCTCACGGGAGTTATGTCCATGTTTTCCATTGTGAAGACTGTCGGTGCCGCGACGGCCGCGGCGCTCGTCCTGATGCCGCTCGCCGGCCCGGCCCTCGCCGACGACGCAATGAAGCCGATGTCCCCGGAAATGTCGGCGCAGCAGACCTACAAGGAGATCGAGAGCTCGCTCGGTGGCGTCCCCACCTTCATCAAGCTATTCCCGAAGGGCGCGGTGGCCGGGGCATGGGCCGAGGAGCGCGATCTCGAGCTCTCGGACAAGACGGCGCTCACGCCCAAGGTCAAGGCGCTCATCAGCCTCGCCGTCGCGGCACAGATCCCCTGCCAGTATTGCATCTGGTCCGACACCGAGGACGCCAAGCGCTTCGGCGCGAGCCAGGAGGAGATCGCCGAGGCGGTCGCGATGGCGGGCCTGACGCGGCACTGGTCGACCTTCTTCAACGGCATGCAGCTCGATTTCGAGCAGTTCAAGAAGGAACTGGGCGGTCAGTGAGGCCGCCGCCGGACCCGCAACGGCTGTTGCGGGTCCGGTACACCGCGAACCCCTGGGCGACAGCGGCGAACCTGCCGCGCCCCTGCCGCAATAAGCCGCATCGCAGCGCTTTGCCGCTTGTCAGCCCTCAGCCGTGCAGATAGTTCAATGGGAGAGAGGCCAGTTTAACTGGGGACAGCCGGCGCGTGCGGCTCGTTCCCGCGTGAGTTGTTCAGCCTCCGGGCCATGGTGGGTGAGCCCTGGGTCTTTGACGCCGACCAGGGAAGTCATGTCAACAGATGCCGCTGCCCCTCTTCCTCCTTCGACCACTCGATCGCTCTCACAGGTTCAGCAGGCGCATCAGCGCATCGAGCACCTGATCATCACACTCGTCCTGCCGCCCGGCGAAATCGTCACCGAGGCGGGGATCGCAAACCTGCTCAACATCGGCCGCACGCCGGTGCGCGAGGCCCTGCAGCATCTGGCGCGGGAGGGCCTCGTGGTGATCCTGCCCAAGCGGGGCATTCTCGTCTCGAGCATCGATATTCGCCGGCAGCTGAGGATGCTCGAGTTCCGCCGCGTCATCGCGGGCTTTGTCGTGCGCGCCGCAGCGGAACGGTCGACAGCGGCGGAGCGCACCGCCTTCGCCGATTACGCGGCGCGCTTCGAGGCCGTTGCACGGAGCCGGGACGCCGAGTCCTTCCACGCGCTCGACGATGGCTTTGCCTCAGCGCTCATCGATTGCGCCCGCAACGAGTTCGCCTCGAACGCGCTGCGCCAGACGCACGCCCTCTGCCGCCGCTTCATCCACGCGTTCGACCGCGATGGGGAAATGCTGCAACGGAACGCCGAGAACCAGGCGGCGCTGGCGCAGGCCCTCGCCGCGGGTGAGGCGGAGGCGGCGCTCGCCCGGCTGACTGCATTGCTCGATGCGGTCGAAGCGTTTACACGGGCAACGCTCGATCGCCCGTAGCCCGCGGGCTCTAGAGCGGCGGCCGGGAGAGACGTAAAGGAGACGGGTGGCAAGCGCGGCCCCGGCCCTCGGGGCCGTGCGTCGCCGCTTCAGGCCGGGTGCTGCGTCGCAAACGCCTGCTTCGCCCGCAGCCGCGCGGCGGCGCTGGCGTCGCCGAGCCGGTCGGCCGCGCTCAGCGCCCGCGCGTAGTGCTCGGCGCTCTCGTCGTCGGCGCCGAGATTGCTCGCAACCTCGGCCGCCATCTCGTAGTACTCGAGCGCCTTCTGGTCGTTGCCGGCGAGCGCATAGTGCTGGCCAAGCCGGTGCGCCTGCTCTTCGATGTCGTCGGCGAACAGGGTTTCGATGGCCGCCGCGACCCGCGCGTGGAATTCCCGGCGCCGGCGGTTGAGGATCGAGCCATAGGCCGCGTCGCGGGTCAGCTCGTGGCGGAACATATATTCGAGCTCCGGCCGCCGCCGCGCCTGCTCCAGAAGCTCCACCCGCTCGAGGGCGGTCAACCGCTTGTCGAGGGCAAAGGCGGTGTCGGAGATCGCCTGCAAAATGCGGAAGTAGAACGAGCGGCCGATCACGGACGCCAGCTGCAGGGTCGTGCGTGCCTCCTCGTCCAGCCGGTCCATGCGGGCGATCAGCAGCGCCTGGAGGGTATCGGGGATGGCGAGGTCATCGATGGTCTTGCT
>DASZTU010000010.1:0-9141 GCA_035547975.1 Devosiaceae bacterium
AAGGCGCTGGCGCACCTGTGCGCGCTCGCCGACTACGACACCATGATCGAACTCGGCGCCATGGACGGGCACGGCCAGCACATGACGATACCGGGTCTTTTGCCCGAGATGTCGCCCGGTGAGATCGCCGGCGCCATTGCACCGCGGCCGCAATTCGTCGGGCTCGGCGAAGAAGATGCGCTGACCCCGCCCGCGGCCGTCGCAAAAGTGCGCGCCGAGGTCGAGGCTGCCTATCGCCGCGCCGGGCACCCCGAAGCGCTCGAGTTTTTCGTCCAGCCGGGCATCGGGCACTGGGAGACGCCCCAAATGCGCGAAAAAGTGCTGCGCTTCTTCCGGGCCAATCTCTAGGCCTTGCTATTTCATTGCATGGGTCAAAAGGCTCGGCGCGCCGTCGCGATAGTCCTCCCGCACCGGTGCGAAGACATCGAGCACCGACGCCTCGGCGATGACGCGGCCCTCGTGCCGGACACCGGAGGGAATGACCAGCATCATGCCGGCCGTGAGCCGGCAGGTTTCCCCGTTCATCGTCATCTCGAGCTCGCCCGAAAACACGTTCACCACCTGCTCGTGCGGGTGTTCGTGCGCCGGCAGCAACGCGCCGGTGTCGAGCCGCCAGAGCGCAAACGTCATGCGCTCCGAGCTCACGAACCGGCCATGAAAACCCGGAATCACCTCCCGCTCCGGCAGGCTCGCCCAGTCGATCGCGGCGCTCATGGTTCTTCTCCTCGTTTCTCGTGCTTGGCCTCTGTTCGAAGCTGGCGCAGGCGCTGAGTCAATAGCGACGCGGGCCCGCCGGGCCGAGATGAGCGGTCCGGGCAGATGCGCTTACGGTGGCGGTCCGCTCGATTCGCGCAGCACCAGCTCGACCGGCCAGACCTCGTGGATCGCCTCCTTGGCCTTGCCCGCGAGGAGCTGCAGCACGAGCTCGCCGATGCGAAAGCCCGCGGCGCGGATCGAGGACCGCGTCGTCGACATGGAAGGCACCATGTTGTCGGCGTTGAGGTAGGGAAAGACGTCGTCATGGGCGATCATCGACACGTCGCGGCCGAGCTGGAGCCCGGCCGACCGGATGGCGCGGAACACCCCGAGCGCCGTCATCATCGAGCCGGCGAGGAAGGCGGTCGGTCGCGGATTGAGGTCGAGCATGGACTGGGCATGCCGGAAGCCGATTTCGTCGGTGAAGCGCCCGGCGGCGATGAGCCGCGGATCGGGCGTCAGGCCGCGCTCCCGCAGCGCCTCGAGATAGCCCTTCTCGCGGTGGATGGCGAAGGTCTGCTCCGCCGGCCCGTTGATCATGGCGATGCGCCGGTGCCCGAGGTCCAGCAGGTGGCTGGTGGCGCGGTGGAAGGCGCCCTCATTGTCGATGTCGAGCCAGGCGTGCGGGATGTCGACCGCTGTTCGCCCGTGCAGCACGAAGGGCATGTCGAGCTCGGTCAGAAGCTCGACCCGCGGGTCGTCCGGGGTCGGCGCGGAAAGGACGACGGCGTCGACGCGCCGGCTCGCGGCCATGCGCCGGTGCACCGGAATTTCATCGTCCGCATCGAGCGGGGCGACCAGAATGTCGATCTCCTCCTCCGCCAGCCGCTCGCCGATGCCCGAGAGGAATTCGCTCATGTGCGGCCCGAAATGGAGGCTCCGCTCGAGCGGCAGCGCAACACCCACCGCGCCGACGCGGCCGGTCGCCAGACGGATGGCATTGGCATTGGGACGATAGCCGAGCCGCCGCGCCGCTTCCACAACGCGCCGCCGCGTTACCTCCGAAACCTCCGGATAGCCGTTGAGGGCCCGGCTGACGGTGGTTTGCGACAGCTCGAGTTCCCTCGCCAGATCCTTGAGGCGCATCACCACGCCAGGCCTCCCCAAAGCGCTATAAAATTTGGCGCGCAGAGCACGCGACATTATCCAAATTTGTTGGGCCGCCAAGGGGTGAATTTGAGGCACGTATATCAGCTTCCGCCGCGACCACCCTGCGAGCTGTTATGTAAGTACTTGCTGGTGCGGACGTTTTTGCCGTCGGTTGGCGGCCGGGCAAAAATGTCGCCCGGCTAGCCCCTTGACTCCGTGCCCCCGCTCTGCCTTATTTTCGTCCAAAGCGCTTTGGGACGTGGGCTTCGCTTCCGCGTTGCAAATCGTTTTCGCCTGGGAGGAGCGATCAGGGGTGGAAGGGGCGTCGCAGGGCGCCGCGCCATCACATGCCTCCCGCTCACAAATGTCCTTTCGGGAGGCACTTCATGAAGCATAAGAGTGTGATGGCGGGGCTGCTGGCCGGCGCCGCCCTGCTCGTGGCTGCGCCGTTTGCGGCGACCACGGCGTCGGCCGTCGAGCTGCATTTCGTCTCCGGTTCGACCGGCGACGACCTGCAGTTCTACGCCAAGGAATTCAAGAAGTTCGAGGCACAGACCGGCGACAAGGTAACGATCGTGCCGATGCCGTCCTCGACCACGGACCAGTTTGCCCAGTACAAGCTCTGGCTGGCCGCCGGCAACGCCGACATCGACGTGTACCAGACGGACGTCATCTGGGCGCCCGAACTCTCCGACCAGTTCATCGACCTGACCGCCGCCGCCAAGGACGTCGTCGGCGACCACTTCAAGTCGATCGTCGACAGCCAGACGGTGAACGGCAAGCTCGTCGCCCTCCCGGCCTTCACCGATGCCGGCCTGCTCTATTACCGCAAGGACCTGCTCGACAAATACAACAAGCCCGTGCCCAAGACCTGGCCGGAGCTCGCCGAGACGGCCAAGTTCATCATGGACAAGGAGCGTGCGGCCGGCAACAAGGACATGTGGGGCTTCGTGTTCCAGGGCAACGCCTATGAAGGCCTGACCTGCGACGCCCTCGAGTGGATCAAGTCCTATGGCGGTGGCCAGATCGTCGAGCCCGACGGCTCGATCTCGGTCAACAATCCCAAGGCGGTCGCCGCGCTCGAGGAAGCCAAGAGCTGGATCAACACCATCTCCCCGCCCGGCGTCCTCGCCTACCAGGAAGAAGAAGCGCGCGGCGTCTGGCAGACGGGCAACGCGGTCTTCATGCGCAACTGGCCCTATGCCTATTCGCTCGGCAACAGCGCCGATTCGAAGGTGAAGGGGCTGTTCGGCGCCGCCGTTCTCCCCGCCGGCCCCGATCCGGACGACAAGCCCGCCGCCACGCTCGGCGGCTGGAACATCGCCGTCTCGAAATATTCCAAGCACCAGGACGAGGCGATCAAGCTCGCCCTGTTCATCGCCTCCAAGGACTTCCAGAAGGACCGCGCCATCGAGCGTTCGGCCCTGCCGACGATCCCGGCCCTCTATGAGGACCCGGACGTGCAGAAGGCGCAGCCGATCGTGCCCTTCATGAAGCCCGTGTTCGAGAACGCCATCGGCCGCCCGTCGCGCGGCACCGGCATCAAGTACAACGAGGTGTCGTCCGACTTCTGGAATGCCGTGCACGATACGCTTTCGGGCAACGGCTCCGCCGCCGACAACCTCGAGGCTCTCGAGGCCAAGCTGACCGAGCTCAAGGGCTCGGGCTGGTAAGACAAGCCGGAGCGGACGGCCCTGGGCCGTCCGCTCGTTCGGCTGGGCTGCGACGAGCAAAGCGGCGCCGCTTTGTTTTTCCCACTCCAGACATGCCGGTCATGGGAGGGCGGACAGACGCTGACGAAAGCGGCTGTCGGGGCTAGACTGTGCGGTAAACTCGCGTCGACCAGGGGAGGTAGAGATGGCCACTGAAGTGACGGCGGGAACGCTTGGCGAGGCCGAGCCGCAAATCCGCTCGGAGCTCTTCGTCTCGCGCACCCGCGCGGCGATGCTCTTCCTGCTGCCGATGATCGTGGCGCTGATCGTCGTCGCGGGCTGGCCGCTCTACCGCACCATCTACTTCTCCTTCACCAACGCTTCGCTCTCCAACCTTTCGGGAGCCGAATTCGTCGGCTTCAAGAACTATCTCTCCTGGATCACGCTCAAGAGCGGCAAGACGCTCTATTCCGGCGTGCTCGCCGACCCGGCCTGGTGGAACGCCGTCTGGAACACCGTCCGCTTCTCCTTCGTCTCGGTGCTGCTCGAGACGGTCATCGGCATGGTCGTCGCTCTCGTGCTCAACGCCGAGTTCCCCGGCCGCGGCCTCGTGCGCGCCGCGATCCTCATCCCCTGGGCCATCCCGACGATCGTTTCGGCCAAGATGTGGGGCTGGATGCTCAACGACCAGTTCGGCATCGTCAACGACCTCCTGATGCGGCTTCACCTCATCGACCACAAGATCGCCTGGACGGCATCGGCCGATACGGCCATGCTGGCCGTGCTCGTCGTCGACATCTGGAAGACGACGCCCTTCATGGCGCTGCTCATCCTCGCGGGCCTCCAGATGATCCCCAAGGACATCTACGAGGCGACGCTGATCGACGGCGTCAATCCCATCAAGGTGTTCTTCCGGGTCACCCTGCCGCTGGTCCGGCCGGCCCTGATGGTCGCGGTGATCTTCCGCCTGCTCGACGCCATGCGTATTTTCGACCTGATCTACGTGCTCACCCCCAACAGCGCGCAGACCAAGACGATGTCGGTCATCGCGCGCGAAAACCTCATCGACTTCGACAAGTTCGCCTATGGCTCGGCGGAATCGACGCTGCTCTTCCTGCTGATCGCCATCATCACCGTCCTTTATATCTGGCTCGGCCGCGTCGATCTTTCCGGGGGGAACCGCTGATGGCTTGGGCGCTCACCCGGAAGGCCGGGTTCTACCTGCTGGTCCTCGCAATCATTCTCGAGTCGGTCTTCCCGTTCTACTACGCGATCCTGACGAGCTTTAAGTCCGGCACCTCGCTGTTCGAGGTGAACTACTGGCCCACCATGTTCTCGTGGGACAATTATGCCGCCGTGTTCCAGAACGGCAGCTTCCCGCAGAACCTGCTCAATTCGATCATCGTCGCGACGCTTACCGTTGCGCTGTCGCTGCTCTTCGCGGTGACCGCCGCCTATGCGCTGTCGCGCGTGCGCTTCCGCGGCCGCTCGGTCCTGCTGCTCGTCATCCTCTCGGTCTCGATGTTTCCGCAGATCGCGGTCCTCGCCGGGCTCTTCGAGGTGATCCGCGCCTTCGGCCTCTTCAACACCCTTTGGGGCCTTATCTTTTCCTACACCATCTTCACCCTGCCGTTCACCGTCTGGGTGCTGACGACTTTCATGCGCGACCTGCCGATCGAGATCGAGGAGGCCGCGATCGTCGATGGCGCGACGCCCTGGATCATCATCACGCGCGTCTTCATGCCGCTGATGTGGCCGGCCCTGGTGACCACGGGGCTATTGGCGTTCATCGCCGCCTGGAACGAATTCCTGTTCGCGCTGACCTTCACGTCCTCGAACGCGACCCGCACCGTGCCGGTCGCCATCGCCCTCCTGTCGGGCGCGAGCCAGTTCGAAATCCCGTGGGGAACCATCATGGCGGCTTCGGTCATCGTGACCGTGCCGCTCGTCGTCCTGGTGCTGATCTTCCAGCGTAAAATCATCTCCGGCCTCACCGCCGGCGGCGTCAAAGGGTAGGGGGCAACAATGGCTGAGCTGGTGCTCAAGGACGTTCGCAAGTCGTTCGGGGCGGTGGAGGTCATCAAGGGCGTCTCGCTCGAAATTCACTCGGGCGAGTTCATGGTGTTCGTGGGCCCCTCCGGCTGCGGCAAGTCGACCTTGCTGCGGCTCATCGCCGGGCTCGAGGACATCACCTCGGGGACGCTCTCCTTCGACGGCGAGGTGGTGAACGGGCTCTCGCCCTCGCGGCGCGGCGTCGCCATGGTCTTCCAGAGCTACGCCCTCCACCCGCACATGACCGTCTACGACAACATGGCGTTCGGCATGCAGCTCGCGCACGGCACCAAGGAGCAGATCCGCGAGCGGGTCGAAAAGGCCGCCGAGATGCTGCAGATCAAGCAGTATCTTGACCGCCTGCCCAAGCAGCTCTCGGGCGGGCAGCGCCAGCGCGTCGCCATCGGCCGCGCCATCGTGCGCGACCCGAAAGTGTTCCTGTTCGACGAGCCGCTCTCCAACCTCGACGCGGCGCTGCGCGTCGCGACTCGCCTCGAGATCGCAAAGCTCCATCACTCGATGAACAACGTCACCATGATCTACGTGACGCACGACCAGGTGGAGGCGATGACGCTGGCCGACCGCATCTGTGTCCTGCGCGACGGGCTGGTCGAGCAGGTGGGGACGCCGCTCGAGCTCTACGAGCACCCCCAGTCGCTGTTCGTCGCGGGCTTCATCGGTTCGCCCAAGATGAACTTCCTCAACGGCCAGTTCGCGGCCAAGTACGGCGCCTCGACGATCGGCATCCGCTCCGAGCACATCGACATCAACGAGACCAACCCCATGTGGAGCGGCGAGGTCGTGCACGCCGAAAAGCTCGGCTCGGACAGCTACATCTTCGTTGACATCGGTTCCGAAGAGCCGCTGATCGTGCGGCAGAACGGCACGACCAACAAGCAGCTGGGGGATAATCTGAAGCTTGCCCCGATCACCCCCGCCTACGTGCATCGCTTCGATGCCCAGGGCAAGCCGATGGCGAACTGACCGGGAGCGGTGTTCCCGCCCACACCGCTCCAGTCATGTGGGGCCGGCCGCCGCCGGCGGCGCCCTGCAGCACCTGTCGTTCTTGCTGAGACCCGGGCGCCATGAGCCTCTTTCGCCTCGACGATGAAGGACCCGACGTGCCGGCGGATTGCTGGGTCGCGCCCAATGCCACGGTGCTCGGCCGGGTGCGGCTCGGATCGGGCGCGAGCGTCTGGTTCGGCGCCGTGATCCGCGGCGACAACGAGCCGATCCGGATTGGCGCCGAGACCAACATCCAGGACAATTGCGTGCTGCATTCCGATCCGGGGGCACCGCTGACGATCGGGGCAGGGTGCACCATCGGCCATCGCGCGATCGTGCACGGCTGCACCGTCGGCGACAATACGCTCATCGGCATGGGGGCGATCGTGCTCAATCGCGCCGTCATCGGCCGCAATTGCCTGATCGGCGCCGGCGCGCTCGTTCCCGAGGGGAAGATCATCCCCGACGGCTCGCTCGTGATCGGCATGCCCGGCCGGGTGAGCCGCGCTTTGACGCCCGAGGAGATCGAGGGTCTGGCGGCCTCGGCGCGGCACTATGCCGCCAACGGCCGGCGCTTCGCCGCCGGTTTGTCGCCCGTTTAGCGCGCCTGCTTACCGCGCTTTTCTTCCGCACCCATTTCGGCGTCCGCCTCGGCCAGGGCCGCGGCGAGCACGGCTCGGGCCGACCACTTGAGCGTCGCCCCGGCCTCCTCGATGGTGAGGCCGAGCGCGTCCTTGAGCTGGATGACCGCGTCGGGGCTGACGATCAGGGCCAGTGACCGGCGCAGCTGCTGGCTGGCCCGGCTCGGAAGGGACGGCGCGGGCCCGAGCGCCACCTCGATCCATTCCGTCCGCCGCGCGCGCCGCAGCGGGGCATCGGCCTCGAGGTTGCCGCGGAGCGCCGTGTCCTGGAAGACGCGCATGACGGTCCGGACGTGGCTTTCGTTTTGCCCGACCGTCGCGGCCATTGCCTCTATCAGTGCGTCGAGCCGCCGCGCGACATCCCGGGTCCTGAGGCGCGCGAGCATTGCTTCGAGGTCGCGCCACACGTCCCGGATGGCGAGTTCGACCGCGAGCGCCTCCTGGCTCGGGAAGTAGCGGTAGGCCGTGGCGCGTGAGACGCCCGCGGCGTCGGCGGCTTCCTCGACACGCGGCATCGAACCTGCCGCCGCGAGCTGGTGCGCCGCCTCGACGATGGCCGCGCGGGTTCGCGCCTTTTGCGCCCGTCGCCCCCCGCCACCTTGACTCACCGGCATCTTCATAGGATAAATCTCGTTATGAGACAAATCTCATAACCTGGTTCCGGGAGGAATGCCATGGGCATGACACGTGCGGAGATGGACAAGATCGTGGACGACCATTTTCGCTTCGAAGCGACCGACGATCTGGATGGCGTCATGTCGAGCCTCGCCGATGGCCCGCTGAGGCACGAGATCATCCCGTCCCCGTTTGGCGAGATCAGCGACCGCCAGCAGATACGCGACTACTACCGCATGCTCTACGCCTGCGCCCGCGGCGACAGGGCGACGTGCATTCGCCGGCTCTATGGCGACGACTTCCTCGTCGACGAGACGCTCTGGGAGGGAGAAATCGTCGACGGCAAACCGTTCCTGATGGAGGGAAAGACCGGGCGCGGCAAGAACCGCCTCCTCCACGTCTTCGTGTTCCGCGACGGCAAGATCGCCTACGAGCAGGCCTGGATAGACCTCGCCGCCATGCAGCGCTATTGCGACGCACCAGCGAAGGCCGAGGCGTAGCCGAACGCCCGGCCCCGCGCTTTCGGGCGCTTGCGCCGCGAACCGCAACACAGGCCGTCGCTGTGGCCTCAAGGCGCGGAGCGGCGTCGCCGGAACCGCCTTTGGCGCTTTGCGGGAGCCTTGCCCAACAAGGCGTTGGGCGCAAATTGACAGCACAATATTCGTATGCTGCACTCCCCGACGAGGGTTCGGACGCCCCGCCACGCACGGCGGGCCGACGCGCCGTTCAGGCCCGTTCGGGCCGCAAGGGAGGAATGCAATGGTGAAGAATGACACGACCCTTCGGGGCGCCGGGCTCGACCGCCGCGGCTTCCTCAAGGTCGCGGGCGCGGGGCTTGCGGCGAGCGCCTTGCCGACGCTGCCCGCATCGGTTGCGCGGGCCGACGATGTGGTGAACATCACCTTCTGGGCGTGGACGCCGACGACCGCCGATGCGCTGAAAATGTTCGAGGCCAAGTACCCCAACATCAAGGTGAACTGGCAGAATGTCGGCCAGGGCGCGCCGCATTACCAGAAGCTGCGCGACGCCATCAAGGCGGGCACCGGCCTGCCCGACGTGGCGCAGATGGAGTTCAACTCCATTCCCTCCTTCAAGGCGCTGCAGGCGCTGGCCGACATGGGCCCGGCGGGCGCCGATGCGGTCAAGGACGAATTCGTCGACTGGACCTGGAAGTCGGTGTCGGATGGCGACAAGGTCTACGGCATCCCATGGGACTCGGGTCCGATGGGCCTCCTCTACCGCGAGGACGTGCTCGGCGCCGCCAAGATCGACGTGCCGGCGACATGGGATGCCTATTCCGAGGCGGCGATGAAGCTCGCCAAGGACAAGCC
>DASZTU010000011.1:0-4397 GCA_035547975.1 Devosiaceae bacterium
TCAGGCCGGCGGCCTCTCCGGCCGGCCGCTGTTCAACCTCTCGACGCGCCGCCTCGCGCAGATGCGCCAGCGCGTCGGCTCGCTCCCCATCATCGGCGTGGGGGGCATCCATTCGGCGGCATCGGCGGTCGACAAGTTCGAAGCCGGCGCCGATGCCATCCAGATTTACTCGGCGCTGGTCTATGGCGGGCTCGCCCTGCTCGACGAGATCAAGGCCGGCCTCGTCGCCGCGGTCCGAGAGGCGGGTGGCAACAGCGTTGCCGCCCTTACGGGCCGCAGGGTCGACGACTGGGCGGCGCGGCGCGCCTCCCGCTAGCCGAAGAGGCTCGGCTTGCGCCGCTCCATCCCCCACCAGAGCAGCCCGCCGCGCGCCACGAAGAAGATGTTGAGCGCGACCCAGAGCCCGGTGTTGCCGAGCACCGGCTCCGCCACAAAGGCCGCCACGAGGAAGACGGCGAAGGCCGCGAGCATCCCGTTGCGCATCACGGTGTTGAGCGTCGCGCCCGAGACCACGCCGTCCATCACGAAAGCCGGCATGCCGGTGAGCCCGGTTATCGCCGCCGCGAGAAGGTAGAAATGGGCATGCTCCCGCACGGCTTCGCTTGTCGTCATGAGGTCGATGAGGAACGGGCCGCCGATGAGCGCGGCGAGCATCAGGACCCCTCCGACGGCGATGCCCCAGCCGAGCGAGAGGGCGACTGCGCGATCGAAAGCCGGCCGCCAGTTGGCGCCCACGGCCTTGCCCGAAAGCTGCTCGGCCGCCTGCGCCAGCCCATCGAGAAAGAAGGCCATGATCATCAGCATGTTCATGAGCACGGCATTGCCGGAGAGCACCACTTCGCCGGCGCGCGACCCCGCCGCGGCGAAATAGACATAGGAACCCATCAGCGCGAGCGTGCGGATAGTGATGTCGCGGCTGAGCGAGAACATGCGCCGGAGCGCCGCACCATCGAAGAACGCCGCCGGGACCATCAGGCGGGACAGCCGGCGAACGCCGCCGAAATGCCGCACCACGAGGAAGAGGCCGACGAGCGCAGCGCTCGCCGCGCCGCAGACCGTGGCGAAGGCGGTACCCGCGACGCCCCAGCCGAGGCCGAAAACGAAGAGGATATTGAGGACGATGTTGACGCCGTGGATCAGGATCTGCAGCGACATCCCGGTGCGCGCCCGGGCGCGGCCGTAGAACCAGCCCAGCAGCGCATAGTTGACGAGCGAGAACGGGGCCGACCAGATGCGGGTGCGGAAATAGATGGCGAGCGCCTCGTCGACGCCCGGCGCCGGCGACACCGCCTTGCCGACGATCCAGAGGAGCGGCGCGGCGAGGAGGATCATGGCGACGCCGATCACCAGCGCCACCCCGATCGCGCGGGCGAGATGCATCAGCCCGTCTGCTGGATCGCGCGCGCCGACCGCCTGCGCTGTGAGGCCGGCCGTCCCGAGCCGCAGGAAATAGGCGAGCGAAAAGATCACGTCGAAGGCGAGCGCCCCGAGCACGAGACCGCCGAGGAGAGCCGGATCGCCCAGCCGCCCGATGACGCTGATGTCGACCAACCCCACCAGGGGCTCGGTGATGAAGGCAACGGAGGCCGGCAGCGCGATCGCCAGCACGTCTCGGCTCTTCACCTCGAACGGATGGATGGGGCGCCGGTCGCCGGCCGCGACGGCGAGAGCCGGGCCCTCGACGACCTCGGACATGGCTATTTCTCGCTGACGATGTCGATGAAAAGGTCCGCGCGGCCGGCCGACTTTTCGACGAGGTCGTAATTGCTGAGGTCGACCCGGTTCACGTGCTCGAGGTTGCGCTCGTAAGTGAATCCGCCGCCAAGGGCTTCGCCGTGGCGCTTCATCAACCGGTTGAACACCTTGTCGCGGTCGACATGGATGAAGATCGAGAGGTCGAGCAGGGGCTTGATGGCGTCCCAGGGGGAATCGGGGAGGAGCAGGTAGTTGCCCTCGACCACCAGCACGCGCACCTTCCCTTCCACCGTGAAGGCGTCCTCGACCGTGTCCTCGATCTCGCGCGAGTAGCCCGGCCCGTTGACGGGCCCGGTCGCCGTTTTTAGCCGGGCGAGGAACTCGGCAAACAGCGCGCCCTCGAAGGTGTGCGGCATTCCCTTTTCGTGCGCTGTGCCGAGCGCCTCGAGCTTCTTGTGTTTCATATGGAAGCCGTCCATCGGCACATAGGCGGCGAGCCCGGGCGCCTGAGCATTGAGCGCCGCGACCACCTCGGCGGCAATGGTCGACTTGCCGACGCCGGGCCCGCCCGTGAGCCCGATCGCGGCGCGCCGGGGCCCGGCATCGGCGATGGCCCGGGCGCGTTGCGCGATAAGCGCCACGGCGCCATCGGGGGCGAGGGTGAAGCGTTCTTGGGCTGCGGTGGACATGAGACGCGACCTGTTGCGACCTCTCTTTACCCTAGAGCATCATTCCCGCGAACCCCCGCGCCGCCGTTCCCGCGAAGGCGGGAATCCAGTTTGGCCACCAGCACAGCTTCCTTCTCCCTCCCCCTTGTGGGGAGGGTAGGGTGGGGGTGAGCCACAGACTCGGAGTCCGCGGCTACCCCCACCCGACCCCTATCGGGGCCACCCTCCCCACAAGGGGGAGAGAGGGGGCCTTGCGGTTTGCCGGCCTGCAGCCTCATATAACCACGAGAACAAAACCGGATCACCCGTGGACCTTCACCCCCTCATCGCCGGCTGGTTCGCGCAGAAGGGCTGGGCGCCGCGCGAGCATCAGCTGGCGGTCCTCGAGGCGTGGCGCCGGGATGCCTCGGCCCTGCTGATCGCCCCCACCGGCGCCGGCAAGACGTTGGCCGGCTTCCTGCCGACCCTCGACGATCTGCTGCACCACCCGATGGAGGGCCTCCACACCCTCTACATCTCGCCGCTCAAGGCCTTGGCCGTCGACGTCGCGCGCAACCTCACGACGCCGATCGCGGAGATGGGGGCGCCGATCAAGGTCGAGACGCGCACCGGGGACACCCCCGTCCACCGCCGTGCCCGCCAGCGCTACGACCCGCCGAGCATCCTGATGACGACGCCCGAACAGCTGGCGCTGCTCCTGAGCCACGGCGACGCCGACCGCATGTTCGGCTCGCTCAGGCGCATCGTTCTCGACGAGTTGCACGCGCTCGCGACCAACAAGCGCGGGGAGCTCCTCTCACTCGGCCTTGCGCGGCTGGTGAAGATGGCGCCGACGTTGCGCATCACGGCGCTGAGCGCGACCGTCGCCCGCCCGGACCTCTTGCGCGACTGGATCGCCCAGCCGCTGCCCGATGCCGAAACCGCGCTGCTCATCGGGCAGGGCGGGGCGCAGCCGGAACTCTCGATCCTTGCCAGCGAAGATCGCGTCCCCTGGGCCGGACACTCGGCGGCCTACGCCATTCCCGAAATCTACGAGGTCATCCGCGACCACCGCACGACCTTGCTCTTCGTCAACACCCGCAGCCAGGCTGAGCTCTTGTTCCAGCTGCTCTGGGCTCACAACGAGGACGGCCTCGCCATTGCCCTCCACCACGGCTCGCTCTCGGTCGAGCAGCGGCGCAAGGTCGAAAGCGCCATGGCTTCGGGCATGCTGCAGGCGGTGGTCGCGACGTCGACCCTCGACCTCGGCATCGACTGGGGAGACGTCGATCTCGTCATCCAGGTCGGGGCGCCCAAGGGAGCGTCGCGCATGCTGCAGCGCATCGGCCGCGCCAACCACCGCCTCGACGAACCCTCGAAGGGCATGTTCGTCCCCTCCAACCGCTTCGAGGTGCTGGAGTGCGAAGCCGCGCTCGAGGCGGTGAAAGCCGGCTATCAGGACAGCGAGCCACCCGTCGAGGGCGGGCTCGACGTGCTGAGCCAGCACCTCCTCGGCATGGCCTGCGCCGGTCCGTTCTTCGCCGATGACCTTTATGCCGAGTTCTTGCGCGCCTGGCCCTACCGCAACCTGACACGCCAGAAATTCGATCGCGTGCTCGATTTCGTCGCGACGGGCGGCTACGCGCTCAGGGCCTACGAGAAATACGCCAAGCTCAGGCAGGGCATAGACGGCCGCTGGCGCATTGCGCATCCCCGCATCGCCCAGCAATACCGGCTCAACGTCGGCACCATCGTCGAGGACCCGATGGTCAAGGTGCGCCTGGTGCGCGCCCGCGGCAACAAGGAGGGTGCGACCACCGGCCCGATCGGCCGCGGCGGCCGGGTGCTGGGGGAGATCGAGGAGTATTTCATCGACCAGCTGGTCAAGGGCGATACCTTTCTCTTCGGCTCCGAGATCGTCGCCTATGAGGGCATGGTCGAAACCGAGGCCTATGTGTCGCGGGCCTTCTCCGACAAGCCGAAGATCCCCTCCTATATGGGCGGCAAGTTCCCGCTCTCGACCTTCCTCGCGGATGGCGTCAGGCGTCTCATTTC
>DASZTU010000012.1:0-4401 GCA_035547975.1 Devosiaceae bacterium
CGGCCATGACGAGGCTGGGCCTTGGGGAACCGGACCTCGCCCTTCGACAGGCTCAGGGTGAGGTCCTAAGGGGCCCCCGCGGGGAGTCTTCCCAAGACCATCGTGCTGAACCCGAGGCCCTGCCGCAGGTGGGGTCCCCCACCCCCCTCATGGTGAGGTGCGAGCGCAGCGAGCCTCGAACCATGAGGCCCCAAACTCAGCGCCGGCCGTCTCCCTCCCCCTTGCGGGGAGGGGTCAGGGGTGGGGGTGGCCAGATGCGCCGGTTCGCCGCCGAGTAGTACGGATGGCCGGTTTTCCTGGCCAAGATGGATTCCCGCTTGCGCGGGAATGACACCGGGATTTGGAGTGCAGGTGGGGCCCAGAATCGCGCCCCAGCCACCGTCATCCCCGGGCTTGACCCGGGGATCCAGCCGGCCTCACCGGTGGCACACGCGGCGCAGTATGCTGGATGGCCGGGTCAAGCCCGGCCATGACAAGGCGGCGGATGATTTCCCCCGACCTCGCCCTTCGACAGGCTCAGGGTGAGGTCCTAGGGAGGGGGCCTCCGAGGGGAGTCCTTCCGAAGACCATCGTGCTGAACCCGAGGCCCTTCCGCAGGTGAGGCCCCTACCCACCCCCCTCATGGTGAGGTGCGAGCGCAGCGAGCCTGTCGAACCATGGGGCCCCAAACTCAGCCGCAGCCCTCTCCCTCCCCCCTTGGCCTCCCTTGGGCCGCCGCAATCCATGCTATGGTTTTCTCGGGCAGACGCGGCTGATTCGCCGCGTCTCTTGATTCGGAGGGTCGCGATCATCGGGGCACGTCATGGCCGATGAACTGAGCGCGCCGCTCGGCCGCAAGCGGAAGGCCGCCGCGAGGGAGCTGCGGCGCGATGTTCGGGCGCGGATCGCCGGCTGGCCGCTGGCGCGCATCGGCTTCGGCCTCATTGCCCTCATCGTTCTCGGCGCGGCGCTCCGCATCATGCTGGTGAGCGATCCCGAGGGCGGGCGGCCGTCGCTGACGGTCGCCATCAACTCGACGCACAACGACAATCCGGTGGCCAACCAGGTGTCGGCCCCAAAGCCCGCGGCGCCGGCGACGCTCACCGTCGGGCCCGAAGTGCCGGCTGGCGCCTCGGTCACGACGGTCGATCCCAGCCTGCCGTCCGGCAGCGGCGCCGATGCCCCGGGCGCGTTCCTCGCCCTCAACAAGGAAGGCGTGATCCCGGACCTGGCGGAGGAAACCAAGAACGGGCCGATCCCGCGCATGAGCGCGAAAGGCCAGACGCCGTTTTCGGCCTATTCGCGGCCGGCCCCCGCCACCTCGGCCGGCAAGCCCATGGTTGCGATCGTCGTGACCGGGCTCGGCCTCAGCGAGGCGGGCACGCTGGACGCAATCGACAAGCTGCCGCCCGATGTCGACCTTGCCTTTGCCCCCTATGGCAAGACGCTGCAGCGCACGGTCGCGGCGGCCCATGCCGCGGGCCACGAGCTCTTGCTCGAGGTCCCGCTCGAGCCCTTCGACTATCCCGACACCGACCCCGGCCCGCAGACGCTGCTGACCGGCCAGCCGCCGCGCAGCAACATCGACAAGCTCTACTGGCTGATGGCGCGGTTCGGCGGCTATATCGGGCTCATCAACTATGCCGGGGCGCGGTTCACCGCTTCCTCCGCCGATTTCGGGCCGGTCATGGAGGAACTGGGGACGCGCGGGCTTGGTTATCTCGACGACGGCACCTCCAACCGCTCCGTCGCCTCGCAGCTGGCGCAGGCCAACAAGGTGCCGTTCGGCCGGGCCGACAGCGTCCTCGACAGCAACCCGGCACGCGGCCCGATCCTCGCCGCGCTCGACGCGCTGGCCGCGAGGGCGGTCTCCCAGGGGCAGGCGATCGGGGTGATTTCCGCCCTCCCGGTCTCGATCGCGACCGTCGCCGAGTGGAGCCAGGGGCTGGCCGACCGGAACGTCGAGCTCGTGCCGGTCAGTGCGTTGATGAAATAGGATTTGGCCATGGCCCCCGAAACGATCGCCTTCGTCCGCAACCTCATGCCCTATCGCGATTGCGCCGGCGTCGCGCTCTTCAACCGCCAGGGGCGGGTGTTCATCGGCCGGCGGCGCAAGGGCGAGGACCCGGAGAAGGGCCCGGAGTCGGGCGCGCCCTGGCAGATGCCGCAGGGCGGGATCGACAAGGGCGAGGACGCGCTCGAGGCGGCGCGGCGGGAGCTCTTCGAGGAGACCAATGTCCGCTCGATCGAGCTGATCAAGGAAGCGCCGGGCTGGATCACCTACGACCTGCCCGACCAGCTGCTCGGCACCGCGCTCAAGGGCAAATATCGCGGTCAGCGGCAGCGCTGGTTCGCGTTCCTGTTCACCGGCGAGGAGAGCGAGATCGATGTGAAAAGCCCCGGCGGCGGGCAGTTTCACGCCGAGTTCGATGCCTGGCGATGGGAGGATCTGGAGCGGACGCCCGACCTCATCGTCGATTTCAAGCGCGAGGCCTATCGGGAGGTCGTGGCGGCCTTCGCCGACGTGCCGCAGCGGGTGGGGCGGCGTGCCTGAGGTCATGATCAGGCGCCTCGAGCTCGCCGACCGGGGAGCCTGGGCCGGGCTGCGGCACGCGCTCTGGCCCGAGCACACGATCGACGATCTCCGCGACGAGCTCGGGGGCATGGTGGAGGAGGGGCTCGTCGGCTTCGGCGCCTTCGGGGGCGCGACGCTGGTGGGGTTCGCCGAGGCGGGCGAGCGGGCCTATGGCGACGGCTGCGACACGGCGCCGGTCGCCTGGCTCGAAGGCATCTACGTTTTGCCCGGCGCGCGGCGGCGGGGGCTGGGGCGGCGGCTCGTCTCGGCCGTCGAGGCGTGGGCCCGGGCGGCCGGCTATCGCGAACTCGGGTCGGACGCGCGCCTCGACAACCTCATCTCGCGGCTCGGCCACGCCCGCTGGGGTTTTGAGGAAACGGAGCGGGTCGTGATGTTCCGCAAGGTGCTGGCGTGAAGACCATCGGTCTCATCGGCGGGATGAGCTGGGAATCCACGGCCCACTATTACCGCATTCTCAACGAGGAGACGGCGCGGCGCCTGGGCGGGCTGCATTCCGCCCCGATCCTGATGCACTCGGTCGATTTCGCGCCCATCGAGGAACTGCAGCGGGCCGGTGAGTGGGACCGGTCGGGCGAAATTCTGGCGGAGAGCGCGGCGCGGCTCGAAGCGGCGGGCGCGGGGTTGATCGGCCTTGCGACCAACACAATGCACATCGTCGCCGATGCGATCACGGCGCGCCTCAGGGTTCCGTTCATCCACATCGCCGACCCCACCGCCGACGCGCTCCTCAACGAAGGATTTGGGCGGGTCGGCCTCCTCGGCACGCGCTTCACCATGGAGATGCCGTTCTACAGGGATCGGCTCGCGGCGCGCGGCCTCGAGGTGCTGGTCCCCGAGGTCGACATCACCAACCTCAACGGCATCATCTACGAGGAGCTGGTGAAGGGCATCGTGCGCGATGCCTCGCGCGCGGTCTATGTGCGGGCGATCGAGCTTCTCGCGGCGCGGGGCGCGGATGCGGTGATCCTCGGCTGCACCGAAGTCGGCATGCTGATCGACGACGCATCGAGCCCGCTGCCCGTTTTCGATACCACCGATCTCCACGCCAAGGCGCTGGTCGACAAGGCCCTCGAATAGGCGCGGGCGGGGTGGCCGTCCGGCAGGACCCTTCCGTTAGCTAGAACTGCTCCCAGTCGGCGTCGATGGCGGCATTCCCCATCGTCGCCAGGACCGGCGCGGTGCGGCGCGGCGCGGCTGGCCACCCCCACCCCCGACCCCTCCCCGCAAGGGGAGGGAGACGGCCGGCGCTGAGTTTGGGGCCTCATGGTTCGAGGCTCGCTGCGCTCGCACCTCACCATGAGGGGGTGGGGAAGGACCCCACCTGCGGCAGGGCCTCGGGTTCAGCACGATGGTCTTGGGAAGACTCCCCGCGGGGGCCCCTTAGGACCTCACCCTGAGCCTGTCGAAGGGCGAGGTCCGGTTCCCCAAGGCCCAGCCTCGTCATGGCCGGGCTTGATCCGGCCATCCAGCACCCCGCGCCGCATGGGCGGGAGGTGAGGCCGGCTGGATCCCCGGGTCAAGCCCGGGGATGACGGTGGCTGGGGCACGAATTCGGGCCCCACTGCACTCCCCAACCCGCTGTCATTCCCGCGCAAGCGGGAATCCATCTTGGCCACAAAAACCGGCCATCCGTAACACTCGGCGGGGAGGCGGCGCAGCTGGCCAACCCCACCCCCCAGCCATCGGGGGCGGTCAGTGCGCGGCGCCGGTGACCTGCTGGGCCTCGAGCTTGAGGTTGCGCCAGTCGTTGAGACGCGCCGTGGCGGCGGAGCGCTCTTCCATCGTCGAGGCGGCCGCGAGGGCCGTTTCGGCGGCCTCGATGTCGG
>DASZTU010000013.1:0-2286 GCA_035547975.1 Devosiaceae bacterium
CCGTGATAGGAGGTGATCACGAGGTCCGGCTCGAAATCGAGCGCCTTGACGCCCTCGGCGATCGAGCCCGCGAGCGCCGCGACATAGGCCGGATCGTCGAAATAGGGCGGGAGCGTCCGCACCGCCGGCTGCCAGCGCAGCCCCTTGAGCACGTCGAACGCCTTGTCGTTGGCGGTCGCCGTCGTCGGCGCCGAGTATTGCGGATAGAGCGGGGCGAAGAGGATTTTCTGGCAGCCCGCTTCGCGCAGGCGCCGGATGCCCGCCTCGGTCGAGGGATTGCCGTAGCGCATGGCAAAATCGACGACCACCTCGGGGTGGCCGGCGAGGCGCTGGGCGAGCTTTTCCGCCTGCCGCCGGGTGATGACGCGCAGCGGGCTGTCATTGGCCGCCCGATCCCAGATCTTGTCGTAGCCGTGGCCGCTTTTTTGCGGCCGGACCGAAAGGATGATGCCGTTGAGGATCACCCACCAAAGCGCCCGGTTGACCTCGATCACCCGGTGATCGGAGAGGAACTCCTTGAGGTAGCGCCGCATCGACCAGTAGTCGGTCGCGTCGGGCGTGCCGAGGTTGAGCAGCAATACGCCCACCTTTGCGGGCATGTCGGCGGGATGGTCGGGGGGCTTTTCGTGCAGCATCGTCTCGTCGGTCTTGTTGGCGCGCCAGAACATAAGCGCCGGCGAAGGCCGCGCAAAGCCGCTCGGGCGATCGGGTCTCAGCGGGTGAAGAAAACGTCGAACAGGAGTTTCAGGTTGAGCAGCACGATGAGCCCCGCTACGGCCCAGGAAAGCGCCGCGAGCCGGGGCCCGATGACGAGCTTTCCCATCCGGGTGCGGCTCGAGACGAACTGCACCAGCGGAATGGCGGCGAAGGGCAGCTGGATGGAGAGGATGACCTGGCTGAGGACGATCAGCTCGGCGGCGCCGTGCTCGCCGTAAAGGCCGATGGCGACGATGACCGGAACGATGGCGATGCCGCGGGTGATGAAGCGCCTGAGCCAGTAGGGAATACGCCAGCGCAAAAACCCTTCCATGACGATCTGCCCGGCGAGCGTCGCGGTCACGGTGGAATTGATGCCGGAGGCGAGGAGCGCCACGGCGAACAGCGCCGAGGCGATGCCGAGGCCGAGGAGCGGCGAGAGCAGCTCGAAGGCCCGGTTGATGTCGGCGACATCCTGGTGCCCGGTCTCATGGAAGGCCACGGCCGAAACGATGAGGATCGCGGCGTTGACGAAGAGCGCCAGCATGAGGGCGATGGTCGAATCGATCGTGGCCCAGCGGATCGCGTCGCGCCGCCCCTCCTCGGTCTTCTCAAAGGCGCGCGTCTGCACGATCGAGGAGTGGAGGTAGAGGTTGTGCGGCATCACCGTCGCCCCGATGATGCCGATCGCCACATAGAGCATGGCCGGATTGCTGACGATCTCGGGCGAGGGCACGAAGAAGCCGCCGAGGATCGCCCGGAGGGGCGGCGCCGCGGCCACGATCTGCGCCGCAAAGCAGCCGAAGATCACGACCAGCAGCGCGACGACGAACGCCTCGAGCGCGCGGAAGCCCCGGCGCATCAGGAAGAGCAGCAGCAGGGCATCGAGCCCCGCGATGATGGCGCCGTAAAGCAGCGGGATGTGGAACAGCAGCTGCAGCGCGATCGCGGTGCCGATCACCTCGGCGAGGTCGCAGGCGATGATCGCGAGCTCGCAGGCGACCCAGAGCGCGAGATTGACCGGCCTCGGATAATAGGCCCGGCAGGCCTGCGCCAGATCGAGCCCGGTCGCGATGCCGAGCCGCGCCGAGAGCGCCTGGAGCAGGATCGCCATCAGGTTGGAAAGCATGATGACGAAGAGCAGCGTGTAGCCGAAGGAGGCGCCGCCCGCGAGGTCGGTCGCCCAGTTGCCGGGGTCCATGTAGCCGACGGAAACCATGTACCCGGGCCCGAGGAAGGCGAACAACCGCCTCGCCCAGCTGCCGCCGCGCGGCACCGGTACCGTGCCGTTGACCTCCGACAGGCTCGCCTCGGCGCCGTCCTCGATCCGCCTGAACCCCCAGTTCGAGCGCCGCACGGTGGCCGGCACTTCGGTCATCGACTGTCTCCGTTCGGCCCCAGGCCCGCGCTTCCCCTTGCGCGAGGAAAACGCTCCGGCAGTACGCGCGAGCAACCGGATGGATGCATCATCGCCGCTACTGCAACTCATTCGCAATAACCTAGTTGCGAATGAGTTGCAAGTGGGGACGATTGGGCGACGCGAGCCGGGCAAGCCCGCGGTCGCGGCTGCCGCGAAAAGCAAAGGGACGG
>DASZTU010000014.1:0-15367 GCA_035547975.1 Devosiaceae bacterium
TCGAACAGCGACTTCAGCTTGGCGAAAAAGCCCTCGCTCGTCGGCGAGTTCTCGCGGGTCGATTCCTTCTCGAATTCCTCGAGCAGCTCGCGCTGCCGCTTGGTGAGGTTCTGCGGCGTCTCGACGTCGAGCTGCACGTAAAGGTCGCCCATGTCCTTGGAGCGCAGCACCGGCATGCCCTTGCCCTTGAGCCTGATGCGCTGCCCCGGCTGGGTGCCCGACGGCACCTTGACCTTGGCCCGGCTTTGATCGAGCGTCGGGACTTCGAATTCGCCCCCGAGCGCGGCGGTGGTCATGGCGATCGGCACGCGGGCGTAGAGGTCGGCCCCGTCGCGCTGGAATAGGTCGTGCGGCTTGACCGAAATGAAGATGTAGAGGTCGCCGGGCGGGCCGCCCCGCAGCCCCGCCTCGCCTTCATTGGCGAGCCGGATGCGCGTGCCGTCCTCGATTCCCTTGGGGATGTCCACCGAGAGCTTGCGGTGCTCCTGCTTGCGGCCCTGGCCGCCGCAATCCGTGCACGGCTGTTCGATGATCTGGCCACGCCCCTGGCACACCGGGCAGGTCCGCTCGATGGTGAAGAAACCCTGCGCGGCGCGCACCTTGCCGTGGCCGCCGCACTGCCGGCAGACCGACATGCCGGTGCCGGGCTTGGCCCCCGAACCCTCGCAGGTGTGGCAGGTGACGAGCGTGGGGACGTCGATCTCGACCGTACGGCCGGCGAATGCCTCCTCGAGGGTGATCTCGAGGTTATAGCGCAGGTCGGAACCGCGCAGCCGGGCCGAAGCGCCCCCTGCCCGCCGACCGCCGCCCATCATGTCGCCGAAGAGGTCCTCGAAGATGTCCGACATCGAGGCCCCGAAATCGGGGCCAAAGCCCGGCCCGGCCCGGCCATTGCCCATGCCGGCCTCGAAAGCGGCGTGGCCGAACCGATCGTAGGCGGCGCGCTTCTGCGGGTCCTTCAGCGTGTCGTAGGCTTCCGAGACTTCCTTGAACTTGTGCTCCGCCTCGGTGTTGCCCGGGTTGCGGTCCGGGTGGAACTGCATGGCGAGCTTGCGATAGGCGCTTTTGAGCGCCGCCTCGTCGGCGCCCTTCTGGACGCCGAGCACGTCGTAGTAGTCACGCTTGGCCAAGCTGGCAAAACCCCTAGGATCAGGCGTATCGCTGCAGCGCCTTCGAAGTCGCGCGGCAATCGCCGGAAAAATGGACTAGCAAGTGCGGGGCCCGTCGCGCAAGGCGGGAGCCGCACGGGATTAGATAAGGAAGGGGTTGGAAGAGCGCTAGGGGTGTGGCCGTTGCAGAGCGGTGTCACCAGACCCGGCTCTGCGACGCAACCCGCACCGCGCCCGGTCGCCCGGCTGATTTTGCTGCGAGACCAAACTCGACTTTGGTCCCAAATGAAAAAAGACCGCGCGGTCAGGCCTTGCGCGCTTGGCCGGGAGCCTTCATATATGCTGGACACGTTTCGCAACTGTTGCGCTATTTCGGCGGCCTGCCTCCGAACTTTTCTCGATGCTACCGGAACGTTCTAGGCCTGCCACGGCATGTTGCCCGGCAGGAACGGTTCCGTCGTGCGGGCGAAGTCCCCCGTACGGAACGCAATCGAAAGTCTCTACCATGGCCACCAATGGCACCGTCAAATTCTTCAACAGCACCAAGGGTTTTGGCTTCATCTCCCCGGATGATGGCAGCAAGGATGCGTTCGTCCACGTGACGGCGCTCGAGCGCGCCGGCATTTCGGGCCTGGCCGAAGGTCAGAAGGTCACCTACGACCTCGAGAAGGGCCGCGACGGCCGCGCTTCGGCGACGAACCTGTCGCTGCGCTGAGCCGGCCTCCCAAGCCGAGTTTGCGAAGGGCCCCGAAAGGGGCCCTTTTTTGTTGTGGGTCTGAGTAAGTTATCGCCATCGCGCGCGGCAGACGGATCAAGCATCCGGTGCCTCTTCCACATGCTCTAAAATAACGTTCTTGTCCTCATCGATCCGGAAGACGATCACGAGCGGCGGAACCCACGCAATTTCATGCGTGATAAGCCAGCGAAACGAGAACTGATCGGACTCGAAAAGCGGAAATCCGTAGGGATTGGAAGCCAGCGCCTCTATGACGGGCGCCATTGCAGCGTCAATCGCGCGATAGCCACCCAGCAGCTCAACCGCGGCATCGAACGCGGGGGAACTAATGATGTTCCGCACCTTAGGTCGTTCGCCAACCGCGCTCGCGAGCTATCTGGCTTAGCTTGAGCCTAAGGTTATTAGGCATGGGTCTATCGTCGAAATAGGCTGCTTCATAGGGGATCGGATCACCATCCTGCCGTGTAAGCCATGCCAAGCCGTGCGACAGGTCACTCGCTTCCCTGGCCGTCTTCTCTCGGTAGTATTCGATCGCCTCATCGAGATACCGCAAATCGTAGGCACTGAAGTGCTGTAGATTGGGCTGGGCAATGGCAACTGGTCTTTGCTCCCCCGGTACGGACGTGCTTCGCAGGACGATGTCACCCCGGGCGATAAGCTCATTCAGAATGGGCTTCATTTCGACGGGAGCCGGCCCATTCTGAAGCCGCTGATATTGTCTTCCCGTCACTGGACTGAAACGCTCCCGGTACGACTGGAAATCTGCCCGCCACAGTATCTTGTTCAGCTTAACTAAGCCAAAGAAGTCTGAATTCTCCGATCTCCTCATCACATAAAGCGCGGCCTCACGCAAACGCGCCTGCCCCCCGGGGAGAGGAACTTCATAGGTAACCTTGTAGCCGAAATCAGCCAAGTCGTTCATGGCATCAAAATAGGCTATTGCCGTTGAGCCAACAAGGTTGTCCGACAACACAAAAAAAGCCCGAGCATTCGCCCGGGCCTCTTTCATTTCAGCCTAACGGCTCGTCAGGCCGACTTCTTGTCGTCGTCGACTTCCTCGAAATCGGCGTCGACGACGTTCTCGTCGGGCTTCTCGCCGCCTTCGGCCTTCGCCTCGGCTTCCGCCTGGCTCGCCTTGTACATCGCCTCGCCGAGCTTCATGGAGGCCTCGGCGAGCGCCGCGGTCTTTTCCTTGATCACCTCGGCGTCGTTGCCCTCGAGCACCTCGCGCAACGCTGTGATGGCGTTCTCGATCGCCGTCTTGTCCTCGGCCGAGACCTTGTCGCCATAGTCCTTCAGGGACTTCTCGGTCGAGTGGATCAGGCTCTCGCCCTGGTTCCGGGCCTCGACCGCCTCACGCTTGGCCTTGTCGGCCGCGGCATTGGCCTCGGCGTCCTTCACCATGCGCTCGATGTCGGCCTCAGAGAGGCCGCCCGACGCCTGGATCCGGATCTGCTGCTCCTTGCCGGTGCCCTTGTCCTTGGCCGAAACCTGCACGATGCCGTTGGCGTCGATGTCGAAGGTCACCTCGATCTGCGGCACGCCGCGCGGCGCCGGCGGGATCCCCGCGAGGTCGAAATTGCCGAGGAGCTTATTGTCCGCGGCCATCTCGCGCTCGCCCTGGAAGACCCGGATCGTCACCGCGTTCTGGTTGTCCTCGGCGGTCGAGAAGACCTGGCTCTTCTTGGTCGGGATCGTGGTGTTGCGGTCGATGAGGCGGGTGAAGACACCACCCAGCGTCTCGATGCCGAGCGACAGCGGGGTAACGTCGAGCAGCAGCACGTCCTTGACGTCGCCCTGCAGCACGCCGGCCTGGATGGCGGCGCCCACGGCGACCACTTCATCCGGGTTGACGCCCTTGTGCGGCTCCTTGCCGAAGAACGATTTTACCGTCTCGACGACCTTGGGCATGCGCGTCATGCCGCCGACCAGCACCACCTCGTCGATCTGGCTCGCCGAGATGCCGGCGTCCTTGAGCGCCTGCCGGCAGGGCTCCACCGTCTTCTGGATCAGGTCGTCGACGAGGCTCTCGAACTTTGCGCGCGTGAGCTTCATCGTCAGGTGCTTGGGACCGGACGCGTCCGCCGTGATGAAGGGCAGGTTGATCTCGGTCTGCGTCGAGGACGAGAGCTCGATCTTGGCCTTCTCCGAGGCTTCCTTCAGCCGCTGCAGCGCCAGCTTGTCCTTGCGGAGGTCGATGCCCTGCTCCTTGCGGAACTCGTCCGCGAGATAGTCGACGAGCCGGATGTCGAAATCCTCGCCGCCGAGGAAGGTATCGCCGTTCGTCGACTTCACCTCGAAGACGCCGTCGCCGATCTCGAGCACCGAAATGTCGAAGGTGCCGCCGCCGAGGTCATAGACCGCGATGACGCCCGAATTCTGCTTGTCGAGGCCATAGGCGAGTGCCGCGGCCGTCGGCTCGTTGATGATGCGCAGGACCTCGAGGCCGGCGATCTTGCCGGCGTCCTTGGTGGCCTGGCGCTGCGAATCGTTGAAGTAGGCGGGAACGGTGATCACCGCCTGCCCGACCTTCTCGCCGAGATAGTTCTCGGCGGTTTCCTTCATCTTCTGCAGCACCATCGCCGAAATCTGCGACGGGGAATACTTTTCACCCGCGACCTCGACCCAGGCGTCGCCATTGTCCGCCTTGATGATCTTGAAGGGGACGAGGTGCTTGTCCTTTTCGACCATCGGGTCGTCGTACCGGCGCCCGATCAGGCGCTTGACCGCGAACAGCGTGCCTTCCGGGTTGGTGACGGCCTGCCGCTTTGCCGGCTGCCCCACGAGGCGCTCGCCCGAGGAAGTAAACGCGACCATTGAGGGCGTGGTACGCGCGCCCTCCGAATTCTCGAGAACTTTGGGTGCGGTGCCTTCCATTACGGCCACGCACGAATTGGTGGTGCCGAGGTCGATACCGATTACTTTTGCCATGACGATCAGCCTCTTCTTTCAGCGAACCCCTCGTGGAACGCCGCTATGTGGCCGTTCCGTGACCCAAGCGAAAAAGGGGTCGGGTCCCTAGTGGTTGAAGTACCCGGATTGCGGGCCTAGCGGCTATATAAGGGCGGGGTTTTCGGCCTGCAAGCCGCGTTTCCGGCTGAATTTCATGGGCGCCTAGCGCGAGACGAACTCGAGCGTCTCAAAACTCGGGAACGGCCCCATGTCGTTGCCGGAGGCGTCGTATTGCCGTCCGTTGCCGATGCTGACCCGCACCCGCTTGCCGATCAGCCTTTTGGGGATCGTGGTGGCGGCGTTCCAGGCGGCGCAGGCTTTCGCGGCGCAGAGCGCGGTGACCGGCGCACCTTTCGACGGCTGGATGGTGAGATAGCAGTTGTCGCCGCATTCAAAGCCGGTGATGCGGCCGGTTTTCGTGCCGGCGGCCGGCGCGGCCGGAGCCATCAGCGTGACGAGCAGCAACGCGACAGCGGTAGTCAGGGCCCACTTCATGATCAGCGCTCCTCGACCAACACCCCACTCTGCCTTGCTTCCGCCAAATCGGCAACGTCATGGTTCGCGCCTTCGCCCAAGCCGGCGGACAGCGACGGGCCCGGGACGATAAGCGGCGGGCGTGCCGGCGATACGTTGGCACCGGCCCGTGAACACTGACGGCTGGGAGTACGCGCCCGATTCTACCCGGACGGAAAATGCTCTAGGATGGCCGCGACTGCTTCATTTCCGGCGCGCCGAGCGGCGGCGCCTCCCACCACGAAAGGAATTTCTGCCATGACGACCCCGAAGCGCCTCGCGGCGCTCGTCACCCTGGCGCTCCTCGGCACCACCCCGGTCCTCGCGCAGGCGACGCCGGCGGTCCCCGCCGACGCCAACAAGACGCTCTGGTGCGCGAGCGCCTTCACCCTGGTCGAGCCGCAGGCAAGGGCCCAGGGCCAGATCTCTGCCGCCGACAATTTCCTCAAATATTCGAAGCAGCTGTCGGACATGAGCCATGCCTCGATGGTCAAGGCGGGCTTCACCGAGGACCAGATCAAATCGACCGGCGCGACCTATTCCGACAAGGTCAACAAGGAGCTGACCGGCGGCGGCACGGCCGAGTTCTCCGTCGTCGAATGCACCCAGCTCGTCGATCCGCAGGCGGCCGCCCTGATCCAGGCCGGCAGCAACGGCACGGGCACCACGACCGCCCCGGCGAACGGGGCCACGGCGCCCGCGGGCGGCTCGGCTGCACCGGCCGGCGCCGAACCGGCCAAGCCCGCCAACTAGGTAACGGGATTTCCGCGTGCCTCAATCCCGGGCGCGCGGCGCTTTTCGGGTAGACCCACGATGACTCTTACCGTTCACCCCGATGACGTTCTCGTTGTCGTCGACCTGCAAAATGATTTTCTGCCGGGCGGGCGGCTTGCCGTCGCCGATGGCGATAAGACGATTGCCCCGATCCAGCGGCTCGCGCAGCGCTTCGACAACATCGTCATGACGCAGGATTGGCACCCGGCCGACCACGTTTCGTTTGCGAGCCAGCATCCTGGCAAGCAGCCATTCGAGACGATCGAGCTCGACTATGGCACCCAGGTGCTTTGGCCGGACCACTGCGTCATCGGCAGCGAGGGCGCGGCCTTTGCGCCGGAGCTGCGGCTCGATGGCGCGCAACTCATCATCCGCAAGGGATTTCACCGCGCCGTCGACAGCTATTCGGGTTTTCGCGAGGCCGACCGCAAGACCCAGACCGGGCTCGCCGGCTATCTGCGCGAGCGCGGCCTCGGCCGGCTCTTCGTCTGCGGCCTCGCGACCGATTTCTGCGTCGCCTGGACGGCGCTCGACGCGCGGGCGGCGGGGTTCGAGGCCTTTGTGGTGGAAGACGCCTGCCGTGGCATCGACACGATGGGGTCCCTCGCCAAGGCCTGGGCCGACATGGAGGCCGCGGGCGTGGTGCGGATCAGCGAAGCCGATATCGGATAGGCGGCCGATCAGAAAACCGGCTCATCACGGGAACGTGTTGGGTCATTTCAAGGCCCCAGGACCCAACGCTTGATCTCGATCAAGCGCTCGGAGCGCCCGCGGTGCGCTTCTTCTCCACGGTGTTTGCGAACGCAATGGAGGTTCCGATGTCCGACAATACCGCCTCCCGCACCCTGCTGGTCCTGTTGCGTCTCAGCATGGCCTGGGTCTTCCTCTACGCCGCCTCCCATCAGGTCTTTGCCGATTGGTCCGTCGCCGGGTTTCTCGGCTCGACCAAGACGTTCCACTCCCTCTTCTCGCCACTGACCGCGCCTGGCATTGCGGCCGTGCTGACGGTCCTCGTCGGCTACGGTCACCTCGCCATTGGCCTCTCGCTGCTCTCCGGTTTCCTCGTGCGCCTTTCCTCGATCTTCGGCATCGCTTTGATGCTCCTCTATTGGATGGCGCACCTCGACTTTCCGTATGTGTCCAACACGACGAACCTGCTGCTCGACGAACACATCGTCTACGCCCTGATCCTGGGTCTGCTGATCGTGCAACGTGCCGGCCACCTCTATGGCCTCGACGGCTGGGTGGCAAAGCACGAGCCCCTGCCCCACAATCGCTTCGTCGATTGGGCGTTCGCCTGAACGAAGGCTGGCGCCGCCGCTGGCACGCCCGGCGACGCCTTCTCTGGCCGAGCACCATTCGCCCCGGCAGCGCCGACAACCTCGGATCGGCTGACGGGGCCGGCGCCTACGCCGCCGAGCCCCAGGTTCGCTCGAGGGCGGCGAGCCAGTTCTCGGCGCCGATCTTGCGGAGGAGCGGCGCATCATAGCCGTGCGCCGCGAGTGCCTCGAACAGGGCCGGCACCCCGGCCACTGACCCGATAGCCGAGGGTATCCCGGCCCCGTCGAAATCCGAACCGATCCCGACGCGGTCCTCGCCCAGGCGCTCGACGAGGGCGTCGACGTGCCGAACCATGGTTTCGAGCGGCGTATCGGAGCGGAACGTCCCGTCCGAGCGCAGGAACACGGTCGCAAAGTTGAGGCCGACGAGGCCATCGCTGTCGCGGATCGCGTCGAGTTGCCGCTCGGTCAAATTGCGGGGCGAGGCCGAAAGCGCGTGGACGTTGGAGTGGGTTGCGATCAGCGGCGCCTGCGAGAGTTTGGCCACATCCCAGAACCCCGCCTCGTTGAGGTGCGAAAGGTCGATGAGGATGCGCTTGCGGTTGCACGCCGCAACGAGCCGCTTGCCCGCGTCCGTCAGCCCCGGCCCCTGATTGGGCGAGCCGGGAAACCGGAAGGGGACGCCGGTCGCGAAGATGTTCGGCCGGCTCCAGACGAGGCCGAGGGAGCGCAGGCCCGCCGCATAGAGCACTTCGAGCAGGTCGAGGTTCTCGTCGATCGCGTCCGCCCCCTCCATGTGGAAGACCATGGCGAGCCGCCCCGCCGCGATGGCCGCGCGAATCTCGGCGACGCTCCGGCAAAGGGCCAAGGCGCCATCGGCGGCGTCGATCAGCCGGAAAAGCACCGCCGCCTCGCCCAGGATGGATGCCGCCGCTTCCGCCGCCGGAAGCATCGGCGGCAATTCGGGATCGAGACCGGCAGTGGGACTGGTGAAGTCGGTCCGCGCCGGCGAGGGCGCAAAGGTTGCGAACATGCCGCCGACGAAGTTGCCCGCCCGCGCCCGCGGCAGGTCGATGTGGCCCCGCGCGCCGTTGCCGCTGAGGAAATCGCTCACCGGGTCTCCCTCCTTCTGCACGAAGAGGCGCAGCAGCACGTCGTTGTGACCGTCGAAATAGGGAATGGAATCGGGCATTCGGGACCTCGGCTGGGAGAGCGGCATGTAACCCGATGAACGCGAAAATGTCATGCGAGGCTGCGCGGAGCGGCGCGGCGGCGGGTTGAGGTGCAAAAAAAGGGCGCCGCGCGGGCGCCCTCCTCGTGGGTTGGAATAACGGGCCGTCAGGCGCTCTTGTCGACGCCCGCCGATTCGGCCGGCGCGGCGCCCGGCTTGGGGCCGCCTTTCGAGACGCCGACGAGCGCCGGGCGCAAAATGCGCTCGCCGATCGCATAGCCCTCCTGCACCACCTGCACCACCGTTCCCTCGGGCTTGGTGGCGTCGGGCACCTCGAACATCGCCTGGTGCTTGTGGGGATCGAATTTCTGGTCCTGCGCCTCGATGCGGGTCACGCCGTGCTTGGCGAGGAGTCGCTGCATCTCGCGCTCGGTGAGCTCAATGCCTTCGATCAGCGACTTGAGCGTTCCCTCAGCCGACTGGCGGACATCGGGCGGCACGGTGACGAGCGCCCGCGAGACCGAATCGGTTGCGGCCAGCATGTCGCGGGCAAAACCGGCAATGGCGTAGGTCCGGGTATCGGCGATCTCGCGCTCGGTCCGCTTGCGCAGGTTCTCCATTTCGGCGGCGGTGCGAAGCATGCGGTCCTTGAGCTCGGCGTTTTCCTTCATCAGGGCCTCGAGCGCGGCGCGCCCGGCCTTGAGCTCGGCCTCGACTCCCCCCGCGGCGGCGCCCTCGGGATTGGGCACTTCGGGGGCGACCGCGGGCGCTTCCGCCGGCTGCGGCGCCTCGGTCGCCGGGGCCGAATTCACGGTGTCGGCTGGGGGCTCGTTGCGCGTGTCGTTGTCTTGCATCATCGGTCCAAATCGGTTTTGCCGGGCGGCCGCCCGGCCGTCGAAATTGCCCCGCATATCGTTGAGTTGCGGCAAAAATTCAAGCCGAACCGGGCGGGGAGCGGTCCTCTGTCAGGGTTTGCGGGTGACCATGGCGCTGATCACCTGGGCCGTGTAATCGACGACCGGCACGATGCGCGCATAGTTGAGCCGCGTCGGCCCGATCACCCCAAGCACCCCGATGACCTTGTTGTTGGCGTCCTTATAAGGCGACAGTACGACCGCCGAGCCCGAGAGCGAAAAGAGCTTGTTCTCCGAGCCGATGAAGATGCGCACCCCCTGCCCCTTCTCGGCATCGCCCAAGAGCTCGATCAGCCCGTCCTTGCTTTCGAGCTCGTCGAAGAGCCGGCGGATGCGTTGCAGCTCCTCGGAAGCCATGGTGTCGTTGATGAGGTTGGCGCGGCCGCGGACGATCACCGTGGGCGCCTGGTCCCCGGTCGTAGAGAGGGTGGCGAGACCGGCCTCGACCAGCTTGCGGGCGAGCTCGTCGAGCTCGGCCATCTGCTCGGCCCGCTGCTCGATGACGAGCGCGCGCGCCTCGCTCAGCGTGCGGCCGACGACGAGGCTCGCGAGATAGTTGGTCGCCTGCGTGAGCGCGCTCGAGGTCAGCCCGGGCGGCAGGGCGAAGAGGCGATTTTCGACCGAGCCGTCCTCGCCCACGAGGATCGCCATCGCCGTTGCGGCGTCGAGCCGCACGAATTCGATGTGCTTGAGCACGATGTCCGATTTGGCGGCGATCACCACCCCTGCCCCGTGGCTGAGCCCCGAAAGCACCTGGCTCGCCTCGGTCAAAAGGTCCTCGAGCTTACCGCCCCGCGCCTGCCCCTCGATCTGCTGGGCGATGCTCGAGCGCTCGCGCTCGTCGATGGCCCCGACCTCGAGCATGGCGTCGACGAAGAAGCGCAGGCCTTCCTGCGTCGGGGCCCGGCCGGCCGAGGTGTGCGGCGCCGCAATCAGCCCCAGATCCTCGAGGTCGGCCATGACGTTGCGGATCGTGGCCGGCGACAGCCCGAACGACAGCAGGCGTGACAGGTCGCGCGACCCGATCGGGGCGCCGGTCTCGAGATAGCGTTCGACGATCTTTCTGAAGATATCCTGGCTGCGGGCGTTGAGCACCGCGAGAAAATCTTCCGACGCTCTGTTCATCTGTCTCATGCGGGAAAGCCGTGTGGCCCCCGGGCCACCGGGCCGGGCGGCCGATCTCTTCACCATTTAGGCAAAAACGCTCGGGAATCAAAGTTCTCCTGCGCTTGTCCCGACTCCCCCTTAGGGTTAAGAGGCGGTTAATGCCTGGCCCGACCGAGGAGGTTCGACTTGCGCCCGTCCGGACGCGCCCCCGATGAGATGCGCACCGTCACCCTCGAGCGGGGTGTGACCGCGAAGGCCGAAGGCTCCTGCCTCGTCAGTTTCGGGGCGACGCGCGTCCTGGTCACGGCGACCGTCGAGGTCGGCGTGCCGAGCTGGCGGCGCGGCCAGGGCCTCGGCTGGGTAACGGCCGAATATGGCATGCTGCCGCGCGCGACCGGCACCCGCACGCGCCGCGAGGCGACGGCCGGCCGCCAGAGCGGGCGCACGCACGAGATCCAGCGGTTGATCGGCCGCTCGCTCCGCGCGGTGGTCGACATGCAGGCGTTGGGCGAAAACCAGATCACCATCGATTGCGACGTGCTCGAGGCCGACGGCGGCACGCGCACCGCCTCGATCACCGGCGGCTATGTGGCGCTGGCCGACGCCGTCCGCTGGATGACCGCCCGCTCGATGACGAAGGGCAATCCGCTCCGCGACAGTGTCGCCGCGGTCTCCTGCGGCATCTTCGAGCAGACGCCGGTGCTCGACCTCGACTATGTCGAGGATTCCTCGGCCGAAACCGACGCCAATTTCGTCATGACCGGCTCGGGACAGTTCGTCGAGGTGCAGGGCACGGCCGAAGGCGCCCCGTTCACGCGCGAGGAGCTCGACAGCCTCATGGCGCTCGCGGCGCGCGGCATCGGCCGGCTGACCGAATTGCAGCAGGCGGCGCTTTCCACATGACTTCGCCGGTGAAACTGCGCCCCGGCGACCGGCTGGTGATCGCCACCCACAATGCCGGCAAGCTGCGCGAATTCCGCGACCTCCTGGCCCCGTTCGATCTCGACCTGGTGTCGGCCGCCGATCTCGACCTCCCCGAACCCGAGGAAACCGGGCGCACCTTCGTCGAGAACGCCCGGATTAAGGCGCATGCCGCCGCCACCGCCTCGGGTCTTCCGGCGCTCGCCGACGATTCCGGCCTCTGCGTCGATGCGCTGGGCGGCGATCCGGGCGTCTATACCGCCAACTGGGCCGGCTCTGCCGCCAATGGCGGGCGCGACTACATGGTCGGCATGCGCCGGGTCGAGGACGCGCTCCAGGCAGCGGGCGCCAACACCCCGTCGCAGCGGCGCGGCTCCTTCCGGGCGACGCTCTGCCTCGCCCTCCCGGACGGGCGCGACGCGCTCTTCGAAGGCAGGGTCGACGGCACGATGGTCTGGCCGCCGCGCGGCCAGAAAGGGTTCGGCTTCGACCCCGTGTTCATGCCCGACGGCTACGACATCACCTTCGGCGAGATGCCCTCCGAGGACAAGCATTCCTGGTCGCACGGCAAGACGGGCCTGTCGCACCGCGCCCGCGCCTTCGCGAAATTCGTGGAGGCGGCGATTGAACATTGAGCGCGCGGCCCTGTGCGGCGCGAGCCCGCGCCCATGAACGTCATCTCGATCCAGTCCGAGGTGATCTACGGCCATGTCGGCAACGCCGCGGCGCGCTTTGCGCTGCAGCGGCTCGGCCACGAGGTATGGGGAGTGCCGACCGTCCTCCTCACGAGCCACGCCGCCCATCCGGGCGTGACCGGCGAGGCCACGTCCCCGGCGCTGCTCGGAAAACTCTTTGCCGGGCTCGAGGCGCAGGGGCGCCTGCGGGAGGCCGACGCCATCGTTTCGGGTTATCTGGGCTCCCCCGAGCAGGCGGCGCTCGTCGCTGCGCTGGTGAGCCGGGCCAAGGCGGCCAACCCGAAACTCCTCTACTGCCTCGACCCGGCCTTTGGCGATGACGGCCGCATTTACGCCCGGCCCGGGGTAGCCGAGGCGATGGGGAAAACGCTCCTGCCGCTCGCCGATCTCGTGACCCCCAACGCCTTCGAGCTTTCGGTGCTCGCCGGCCGTCCGGTGGCCGACGCCGAAAGCGCCGCCCTCGCCGCGGACCTCCTGCAGCGGCCGCTGGTGGTCGCCAAATCGGTTCCGGTCGAGGGGCGCATCGGCACCCTCACCACCATCAACGGCCACGTCTGGGTGGCCGCGACCCCGATCGTGCCACACGCCCCGCGCGGCGCCGGCGATCTCTTCGCGGCCCTGTTCTTCGGCCATTACCTCAAGGGCGCACTGACCGCCGAGGCACTCGATCTCGCAACGCGCGCCGTCTACCACGTGCTCGCGCAAAGCGATGGCGAGCCCGAGATGCGCCTCATCGCCGAGCAGGAGGCGCTGGTCAGGCCGCCCCAGCCCGCCGGCTACAGCTTTGGTCCCATCGAAACGGGGGCCCGCGCCCATGGTTGAGCTCTCGCCCCATGCCTTCGCTCCGCAGGACCGCGGCAACGGCCTTTTCGGCGTCTATGTGCACTGGCCGTTCTGCGCCGCCAAATGTCCCTATTGCGACTTCAACTCGCACGTCCACCGCGGCGCCTTCGACGAAACCGGCTACATTGCCGCCTACGAGCGCGAGATCGCCTGGTTCGCCGAGCGGACCGAGGGGCGCACCGTGCAGTCGATCTTCTTTGGCGGCGGCACGCCGAGCCTGATGAGCCCCCAGGCGGTGGGCGCCGTCCTCGAATCGATCTCCCGGCACTGGGCGGTGGATGGCAAGGCCGAGATCACGCTCGAGGCCAATCCAACCTCGGTCGAGGCGGAGCGCTTTCGCGGCTACCGCGCCGCGGGCGTCAACCGCGTCTCGCTCGGCGTCCAATCACTTCGGCCGCAGCCCCTGGCCGAGCTCGGCCGCCGCCACACCGTCGAGGAGGCGGAGGCCGCGGTGCGCCTCGCGCAGTCGATCTTTCCGCGCTCGAGCTTCGACCTGATCTATGCCCGGCCCGGCCAGACGCTCGAGGATTGGCGCGACGAGCTCACCGAGGCCCTCTGGCTCGCGCGCGGGCACCTCTCGCTCTACCAGCTCACCATCGAGGAGGGGACGCGCTATTACGAGCTCTTCCGCGCCGGCAAGCTCAAGATGCCGGACGAGGAGCTCTCGGCCGAGTTCTACGAGATGACGCAGGAGTTGACGCAGGAGGCGGGCCTGCCGGCCTACGAGATCTCCAACCACGCGCGGCCGGGGCAGGAGAGCATCCACAATCTCATCTACTGGCGCTACGGCGAATATGCCGGCATCGGCCCGGGCGCCCACGGCCGCATCCTCATCGGCAACCAGCGCCACGCCACGGCGACCGAAAAGCTGCCCTTCGAGTGGCAGAAGCGCGTCATGATGCGCGGCCACGGGCTCGTCACCGACGACATCCTCACCTGGGAAGAAGAGGGCGACGAGCTGCTCGTCATGGGGCTGCGCCTGCGCGAGGGCATCGATCCGCGCCGCTTCGCGCGCCTCGCCGGCCGCAACATCGCCGAACGGCAGATCGCCGAACTCGAGGATATCGGCTTCGTCGAGACCCTGCCCAACGGCAACCTGCGCGTCACCGAAAAGGGCTGGCCGGTGCTCGACGCCGTTGTAGCGGACCTTGCCGCCTGAACCCTGAGTCCTGCCTGGACGCGAGACCGGGCCGCTATCGCATCGCCGCGGGCGCGAACTTGCTGTGGCACGCCCGGCATCGGCCGGCCACCTGCTGCCAGGCGATGGAGAACGCCCGCTGCCCTTCCGGCACGACGCTTTCGGCCGCCTTGGCCGCTTCCAACAGACCGGTTGCCTGCGCCTCGAAATCTGCCCGATCCGACCAGATCACGGGAGACGCCCTGTCTCCGTCCGCCGGGCCGTCGCCGGGGTAAAGCTTCACGAACGCGGTCATGTTCGCCTGGAGGGACTGCATCGCCCCCGTCGCCTTGTCCGGAAAGAACTTGCCGAGGATGAGCTGGTTGGCGATCTGTTCCGATCGGGCGTTCTGCCGCATGATCTGCGCCCGTTGACGGATAATCTCATCCTCGCCGAGTGCGGCTCCGGCAGTGCCAAGCAGAATAGCGAGCGAGATCAAGGAACGTCGCAGCATCATTGCCCTCCATCGGAAAACGGCAACACGTGCAAGGCGATTACCAGAGGCAGATCGAAAGACGATCCACCATTCAGTCAAATGACATGGTCAAAGACTACCCTGATGAGCCCGGCAAGCCAATGGTGCAGGATCAACAACTCGCACTGCACCTGGTGCAGCCGAATATACGCCGGTGGCTGCAGCGGAGAACAAAAGTAGGACGCGTACTGCTGCACTGACCTAAAGCTTTGGGCCGTCGACTCGCACCGCCCCGCCGGCGGTGAGCTGCTTCATGATCAGCGCGTATTGGCTGCGCCCGTCGGCGAGGAAGCGGAAGACGCCGTCGCGGCCGGAAAACCCGCCGGGCAGGGTAAGCTGGCTCGGACTGTAGCGCGCGTTGGCGAGCGGGGCGGCATTGGCTAGGATCGCGGCGGTATACGCGATGGTCGCGAGCGGGTGCGGGTTGCCGCCGAAGCGCGCCGCATATTCGGGGGCCAGCGCCTTGTAGCCGCTGTCGTCGACGGCGGGATAGACGGCCCCCTGCAGGTAAGGCGTCGAGAGGATCGTGGGATCGGTATCCCAGTCGGCCGAGCCGATGATCATCAGCTTGCCCCGCGCAATCCCCGCCTGCTGCATCATGCCGGCAATGGCGGGTGCGGTCGCGCGGTCGGGCAGGAAGAGGGCGTCGATCGCACCGGACGAGACGAGCGAGGCGACCTGGCCCACGAGGTTCTGCATG
>DASZTU010000015.1:0-8562 GCA_035547975.1 Devosiaceae bacterium
GTCGGGCAAATGGCGCGGCCGGAGCTTTATCGGCGGCGGGCGCCCCACCGTCAGGACCGCCCTGTTCATCGGCGCCCTCGTCGCCGCCCGTCACAACCCGACCCTCAAGGCCTTCAACGACCGGCTGCGCGCCAACGGCAAACCCAAACTCGTCGCCCTCATCGCCACCGCCAGAAAACTCCTCACCATCCTCAACGCCATCATCCGCGACCAAAAACCCTGGCAACCAGCTTGACAACCAAGACAGTCGCTCACCCGGATGGCTGCGCCATCCGACCTCTCCCCCAAAGGGAGAGGTGAAGTTGGGGCAGGGTGGTGCCACATGGAAACCTCTCCCTGGGGGGAGAGGTCGACGGGAAGCGGCGGGTGAGGGGGCCTTGGCCTCTGTCACAGCCTCACCGCCCTGCCGGTGCGCACGCTCTCGTCCGCGGCGAGGCAGATTTTGAGCGACTGCACCGCGTCGTCCATGTGACGAGTGAGGTCGAGGTCTTCGGTGATGGCTTTGAGCACGAAGGCCTGCTCGCGGTCGCAAAGGCCCTGGTGGCCGGGTTCGCCCGCCATTGAGAGCCACTGGTCCGCCTCAGCGAACTCTCCGTCGGGCCCGAGATCGGCCTTGTGCAGCTTGATCCGGCTGGTCTTGGTGTGGGTGTCGAGATCGGCCGACTTGCTGCCTTCCTCGACGACGATCGAAACCGAACCTTTCGGGCTCATCACGTCCTTCACGAAGAACGCCGTCTCGGAAATCATCGGTCCCCAGCTCGCCTCGTACCAGCCGACCGAGCCGTCGTCGAACAGCATCTGGAAGTGACCGTAATTGTACATTTCCGGCGCGATCTCGCCGGTGAGGCGGACGCCCATGCCCCGCACTTCGACGCAGCGCGCATCGGTGATCTGGCACATCACGTCCACATAGTGGACGCCGCAGTCGACGATGGGGGGCGTCGTTCGCATCAGCGCCTTGTGGATGCCCCATGCCGCCCCCGAAGACTGCTGGTTGAGGTTCATGCGGAAGACGTAGGGGCCGCCGAGCGCCCGGGCCTCGGCGATGAGGCGCATCCAGGAGGGGTGGTGGCGGAGGATATAGCCGACGACGAGCTTGCGGTTGTTGGCCTTCGCCGCGGCAACGACGCGCTCCGCCTCGGCGGCGGTGGTCGCCAGCGGCTTTTCGACGAAGACGTGCGCGCCCTGCTCGAGCGCCGCGACGGCGTAATCGGCGTGGGTATCGGTATAGGTGTTGATCGAGGCGAGGTCGGGCTGGAGCTCGCGCAGCGCGGATTTGAAATCGGCGAGGACCGGATAGCGGGCGAGGGCCGGGTCGAGCCGCGGCGCCGAGCGGTTCACCAGCCCGACAATCTCGAAACCGGGATTGCTGTGGTAGGCGAGGGCGTGGCTGCGGCCCATATTGCCGAGCCCGGCGACGAGGACGCGCACCGTCACTTCACGGCTCCCGAGGTAATGCCCCGAATCAGTTGCCGGGAGAAGATGATGTAGAGGACGAGGATCGGCAGGATGGCGAGGCTGAGCGCCGAGAGCACCGCGTTCCAGTCGACGGTGAACTCGCCGATGAAGACCTGGGCGCCGAGGGTGATGGTCTTGGTGGCCTCGCCGGGGGCGAGGATCAGCGGGAACCAGAGATCGTTCCAGACCGGGATCATGGTGAAGACCGCGACCGTCGCCAGGGCCGGGCGGACCAGCGGCAGGACGATGGTGAAGAAGATCTTGTATTCCGAAAGCCCGTCTATCCGGCCGGCGTTCTTCAGGTCGTCCGAGACCTGCCGCATGAACTCGGAGAGGATGAAGATCGAGAGCGGCAGGCCCGCCGCGGTGTAGACGAGGATCAGCGCCCAGAGGGTGTTGATGACGTGCGTTGCGACCATGATCTCAAGGATCGCGACGGTCCCGAGGCGGATCGGGATCATGATGCCGATCGCGAGGTAGAGGCCCATCAGCGTGTTGAGGCGGAAGCGGTATTCGCTGAGCGCGAAGGCCGCCATGGCGCCGAAGAACAGCACGAGAACGACGGAGCCGACGGTCACGATGAAGCTGTTGGTGAAGTAGAGCGCGAAATTTCCCCGGCCGAAGACGGTATTGTAGCCGATCAGCGAGAAGGTCGAGGGGAGAGGCGGCATCACCGGCTGGAGGAAGATCGCCGACTTCGCCTTGAAGGAGTTCATCACCACGATGATCACCGGCAGCAGCGCGATCAGGGTGTAGAGCCCGAGGATGAAGTGCGAGAGCACGCTGCGGGTGAGCGAGGAGCGGGCGCGGTTCATGGCGGCCGCCTCAGAACTGGTAGCGGCGGAGCCGCGTCTGGATGAGGAAGAGATAGACGCAGACGCCGGCGAGAATGATGAGGAACATCACCGTCGCGACGGCCGAACCCATGTTGGGGTCCCCGAGCTGCAGCTGGTTGCCGAAGAAGGTGCGGTAGAGGAAGGTGCCGAGCAAGTCGGTCGAGAAATTCGGGCCGGCGACGGCGCCCTGCGCCACGTAGATCAGGTCGAAGGCGTTGAAGTTGCCGACGAAGGTGAGGATCGAAATGATGCCGAGGGTCGGCAGGATCAGCGGCAGCTGGATTTTCCAGAACTGCGACATGCCGGTGATGCCGTCGCACTCGGCGGCCTCGATCACCTCGTCGGGAATGGAGAGCAGGGCGGCATAGACCAGCATCATCGGGATGCCGACATATTGCCAGACGGAAATCAGGCTGAGCGCCGTCAGCGCGTACTGCTCCTTGCCGAGCCAGGCCTGGAAGAACTGGCCGAGGTGGAAGAACTTCATGATCGTGGGCGTCACGCCCCAGATCGGCGAGAGCAGCAGCTTCCAGATGAAGCCCACGATCACGAAGGAGAGGATCGTCGGCACGAAGATCGCCGTGCGGTAGAAGCCGCGCAGCCGGAGCGTCGGGTTGGAGAGCAGCGCCGCGAGCAGGATGCCGATCGGGTTCTGGACCAGCATGTTGATGATGAAGAAGTAGATGTTGTTGCGCAGCGCGTTCCAGAACGCGGCGGACCAGCGCGGATCGGTGAAGAGGGTGACGAAGTTGCCGAGCCCGATGAAGGCGCGGTTGGCGGCATCCCCGGTCATCGTCGACTGCTGCAGGGTCGAGATGAGCGGAATGATCATCAGGATGGTGTAGACAAGCGCCGCCGGCGCGAGGAAGACGGCGATGTGCCAGCGGATGGGCCGTCGCTGCGCCTTTGCAGCCGGGGAGGCGACGCTGGCTGCGGTGGCTTCAGCCAAGGTAAGCCCCCTCGGGCGCGCCGCTCATCCGGCTCGCGGCTTCATCCCGAGCGTTGTGCCCGCAGGCCAGCCGAGCTTCCCGCGGTTGCGGAAGCGACAGGAGGGGCGACTGCGGGAGCGACCGCTTTGACATTGGGCTCGGGCCTCGTCAGACACTGCCTACGAAAAGGCCGGGTCGCGAGCTTGGCGCGGCCCGGCCGGGATTGCAACAAGCCGGCTTACATCTTGCCCGGCTTGTACCAGCTGTCGAGGCCCTGCTGGAGGTGCTGGCCCGCCTGCTCGGGCGTCCAGGTGCCGTTGATGACGTTGGCCGAGGCCTGCCAGGTGTCGTTCTCGAGGTTGGGCGTGCCGCGCGAGAGGATCTGGTAGGTCGAGCGGATCGTGCCCTTGCAGGTGTCGCGCCAGGAGAGGAACTGCTGGGCGATCGGGTCATTGATCGCGATCTTGTGGCTGGTCATCGGGAAGAAGCCCGGCAGGGCATTGGCATAGAGCCCCTGGAATTCGTCCGAGGCGACCCAGGTCAGGAAGGTCTTGGCCGCGTCCTGGTTCTTGGAGGCGGCGTTGAGGCCCATGGCGATGTCGACGTGGTCGGAGATGTAGCACTGGTCGCCGGCCTTCTCGACCGGCGGCGGGAAGGTGCCCATCTTGAGGTCGGGGTTCTGCTCGAAGCTGGTGATGGCCCACGAGCCCGCGGGATAAATCGCGGCGCGGCCGGTCTGGAACAGGGTCGTCGAGTCCGAATCCGTCTGCGCCTCGAAACCGTCGGCGAGGTAGGGCTTCCACTTGGCCAACTGCTCATAGGGCTTGACCCATTCGGGGTCGGTCAGCTTTTCGGTGCCGGCGATCAGCGCCTTGCGGCCTTCCTCGCCCTTCCAGTACTGCGGCCCGATGTTCTGGTAACCCATGGTGGCCGCTTCCCACTGGTCGTGGGTGCCGATGTCGAGCGGCACATAGGTGCCGTCGGCCTTGATCTTGTCGAGGTCGGCGTAGAACTCGTCCCAGGTCTTGGGCGGCTCGGTGATGCCGACCTTGTCGAAGGCATCCTTGTTGTAGATGAAGCCGTGCAGCACCGAGGCCATCGGCACGCAGAAGGTCTGCTTGCCGTCGTCGGTCGACCAGGCGACCTTGGCGGTATCGGAGAAATTCTCCATGCCGGGAAGGCTGGTGAGATCGGCGAGCTGGCCGGCCTTGAACAGGGCGAGCGAAGCGTCGAACGGCCGGCAGGTGATGATGTCGCCGGCGGAGCCGCCCTGCAGCTTGGTGTTGAGCGCGGCGTTGTACTGCGTGGAATCGGTCGGCGAGAACACCACCTTGATGTCGGGGTGCTCTTTCATGAACACCGGCAGGATCTTGTCCTGCCAGATCGGCAGGTCGTCGGAGCGCCAGCTTTCGATCGTCAGCGTCGTGTCGGCGAAGGCCATGCCGGCGGAGCCGAGCACGGTCGTCGCCAGCAAAACGCCCGCGAACATGGATTTGGACATCGATCGTCTCCCCTGAGTTACGCCTTACGAGGCGTTGCGTTGCGCGGAGGTCGCGCTTGCCCTGAGCATCGACAGCGCCGGCCTGAGATGGCCACGGGCGCGGTCGAGGAGGTGGCCGGCCACTTGCGGGCTCTCGGCGCCCGCCGCCATCAGGATGGCAGCCTTCACCGAGCCGCCCGCCCTATCTAGCGCCACGCCCGCTTCATCCTCATCCACTTCGGCCACCGCCGCAATGATCCGCCTGGCGCGGCCTTTCAATTTGAGGTTATCGGCGACGACGTTGACCATGTAGCCGTCGTGCACGTGGCCGAGCCGCGTCGCCATCAGGGTCGAGAGCATATTGAGCGCGATTTTCTGCGCCGTGCCGGCGCCCATGCGCGTCGAACCTGCAATCACCTCGGCCGGGGAGGGGAGGAGGATCGGCACGTCGGCGCCGTCGAGCAGCGGGGAGCCGGGATTGTTGGCGATGCCGATGACCGTGGCGCCCGCCGCGCGGGCCGTTTTTGCCGCGGCCACCGCGTAGGGGGTCGTGCCGCTCGCCGATACCGCAATCAGCACGTCGCCCGCGGCGATGCCGGCGGCGGCGACATCGGTTTGCGCCTGCGCGCCGTCGTCCTCGGTGCCGCCGGCAAAAGCGGGCAGGCCCTCAAAACCGCCGGCGATCAGGATTTTGATGCGCTCGCGCGGGATGCCGTAGGTCCCCGGAAGCTCGAGGCCGTCCGCCATCGCCATCAGCGCCGAGCTTCCGGCGGCGGCGTAGACCAGCTTGCCGCCGCCCGCGACGGCGTCCGCCATGAGTTCGGCGCCGCGGGCTATGTCACGAAGGGCCGAACGCACCGACCAGGCGGCGCTCATCTGCGCGGTCACGAGGATATCGAGCGCCTCGAGCGAGGGGCGCAGGTCGAAGCCCTTGGCGCTCACATGCGTCTTCTCGGTCTCGGTCATCCCCATCCCGCACCCTCTCGTCCCAGGATATAATGCCAAAAACATACCACTTGTCCAGCGGCGGCAAACGGTTTTGACAGCCGGGCAGACGGTCGACGCAGAAAGTATTGATTTTTCAGTGGTCTTGTAGTCATCCGGCCTCCGCCGCTGATCTTTGGCTTTGTAAATGGTCTCTCATTGGTATTATAAGGCGTGGGTGCGAAGCATGCACCCCGCCCAATCCGCAGGCACCGGCACGACCCGGGAGAACAGGCGCCCGCCGCCTTGAGGACGAGATGACGGAGACTTCGGGATCCTTGTTTGCCATCGACCCGGTGCTGTCGCCGCGCGGGGGGCCACTCTATCTGCAGCTCAAGCGCTGGATCGAAGACGCCGTGGCCCGCGGCGCGGTGAAGCCGGGGGACGCGCTGCCCTCCGAGCGCGACCTGGCGCAGAAGGCGGATGTGTCGCGCGTCACGGTGCGCAAGGCGGTGCAGCACCTGGTGCGCGACGGCGTGCTGATCCAGCGGCACGGCTCGGGCACCTTCGTTGCCCCGCATGCGCCGCGCGTCGAGCAGTCGCTGTCGCAGCTCACCTCGTTCACCGAGGACATGGCGCGGCGCGGCCTCAAGGTGACCGCCGTCTGGCTCGATCGCGGCCTTTATGCGCCCTCGCCGGAGGAAACCGTGACGCTTGGCCTCTCGGCGGGCGAGCAGGTAGCCCGCATCGGGCGGCTCCGGCTCGCCGGCGATACCCCGCTCGCCATCGAGCGGGCCGCGCTCGCGTCCTCGATCCTCCCCGATCCCGAGGCGATCGAAAGCTCCCTCTATGCCCATCTCGAGCGGCGCGGCAACCGGCCGGTGCGGGCCATCCAGCGCATCCGGGCAGCCAATCTCGGGGAGGACGATGCGCGGCTGCTGGAAGTCGCGCCGGGCGTCGCCGGTCTCCACATCGAGCGGATTTCCTATCTTGCATCGGGACGCGCAATCGAGTTCACGCGTTCTATCTATCGGGGCGACGCGTACGACTTCGTTGCCGAGCTTCGCCTCGCCCAGCCTGCCAAGGGGAGCCGCCCGTGACCGAACAGACTCTCATGCGTGCCGAGATCGAGGAAATTCCCGATGCGGTGCAGCGCTTCCTCACCGAAAGCGAAAGCCTGCTGGCGGCCGCCGGGCAGGCCCTCAAGCGCAAGAATCCGGCGGTGATCATCACCATCGCGCGGGGCTCGTCCGACCATGCGGCGGGCTTCCTCAAATACGCCGTCGAACTCACGGCGGGCGTGCCCGTCGCCTCGGTCGGCCCCTCCATCGTTTCGATCTATGGCCGCGAATTGCGGCTCGACCGCGCGGCGGCGTTCGCCATCTCGCAATCGGGCAAGAGCCCCGACATCGTCACCATGACCGAATCGGCCCGGCGCGGCGGCGCGCTCACCTTCGGGATCACCAACACCGCCGATTCGCCGCTTGCCGGCGCGGTGGATTTTCCGATCGACCTCCGCGCCGGGGCGGAGCGAAGCGTTGCGGCGACCAAAACCTTCGTCAGTTCCGTGGTCGCGGGCCTCGCGCTGCTCGCGCACTGGACGGCCGACGAGAAGCTGCTCTCGGCGCTCGCGACGCTGCCTTTGGCGCTGCGCGACGCCGTCGCCTGCGACTGGTCGCCGCTGCTCGAAGCGCTCGACGGTCACCAGTCGCTCTATGTCCTCGGCCGCGGGCCGTCGCTCGCGATCGCGGGGGAGGCGGCGCTCAAATTCAAGGAGACATGCGCCATCCACGCCGAAGCCTATAGCGCCGCCGAGGTGATGCATGGCCCGGTGCGGATCGTCGAAGGCGGCTTTCCGCTCCTCGTGCTGGCCGCCCGCGACGCGGCCGAGCCCTCGGTCGCCGGCGTCGCCGACAAGCTCGCGGCGCAGGGCGCGGTCACGTTCGTCACCTCGGCCCGGGTGAGCGCGGCGCGCCCGCTGCCCTTCGCGGTTTCGGGCCACCCGCTGACCGACGCGCTCGTCCTCATTGCCTCCTTCTACGGCTTCGTCGAGGCGCTGTCGCGGCGCCGCGGCTTCAATCCCGACAAGCCGCCCCACCTCAAGAAGGTCACGGAGACGGTATGACCCCCCCGACTGCTTTTGTTGGCGCGCGCATCTTCGACGGCGCGCGCTGGTACGACGACGCGGCCCTGCTGGCGGGGCCCGACGGCGTCGAGGGGATCGTCGCGGCGGACGCGGTCGGCGACCGGCCGGTCGAGCGCCTCCATGGTGGGATGCTGGTGCCGGGCTTCGTCGATCTCCAGGTCAATGGCGGTGGCGGCGTGCTCATCGGCCCCGACACCACCGTCGAGACAATCCGCACCATCTGCGCGACCTTTGCGCCCTTCGGCACGACGGCGCTGCTGCCGACGCTGATCACCGACACGCCCGAAACCACGGAGCGCGTCATCGAGGCGGGCGCCCGGGCGGCCGAAGCGCGCATTCCGGGCTTTCTCGGTCTCCACCTCGAGGGCCCGCACCTCTCGATCGCGCGCAAGGGCGCGCACGACCCAAAACTAATCCGGCCAATGGAGGAGGCGGATCTCGAGCGGCTGCTCGCGGGCCGCCGGCGGCTGCCGAATCTCTTGACCACGGTCGCGGCCGAAACCGTCGACCCGCAGCAGATCGCCCGCCTTGCGGGGGGCGGCGTGGTCGTCAGCATCGGGCACTCGGACGCCGCATATGCGCAGGTCGAGGCCGCCGTCGAGGCCGGGGCCACGATGGCCACGCACCTCTTCAACGCCATGAGCCAGATCGGCAATCGAGAGCCGGGGCTGGTCGGCGCCGTGCTCGCCGACGGGCGCCTCAATGCCGGGCTCATCGCCGACGGCATCCACGTCCATCCCGAGTCGATCGGCATCGCCCTGCGCGCCAAGCGGGGCCCCGGCCACATCT
>DASZTU010000016.1:0-9045 GCA_035547975.1 Devosiaceae bacterium
CGGATGATCTGGACCTTGATGGTCTCGCCGATCGACAGCACCTCGGAGGGATGGTTGACCCGCCGCCAGGCGATGTCGGTGACGTGCAGCAGGCCGTCGATGCCGCCGTCGTTGACCTCGGTCACGACGCCCGTCACCACCGCGTTCTTGCGGATGGTGTCGCCGGCTTCGGCCACGGGATCCGCGCCCAGCTGCTTGATGCCGAGCGAGATGCGCTCCTTCTCGACATCGACGTCGAGCACCTTGGCCTTGACGATATCGCCGCGGTTGTAGCTGTCGAGCGCCTGCTCGCCGCTCTTGCCGTAGTCGAGATCGGAAAGGTGGACCATCCCGTCCACATCCCCGTCGAGCCCGATAAAGAGGCCGAACTCGGTCTTGTTCTTGACCTCGCCCTCGACCGTGGAGCCGACCGGATACTTGTCCGCAAAGGTTTCCCACGGATTGGCGAGCGTCTGCTTGAGGCCGAGCGAAATGCGCCGCTTGTCGGGATCGACCTCGAGCACCATCACCTCGACTTCCTGTGAGGTCGAGACGATCTTGCCGGGGTGGACGTTCTTCTTGGTCCAGCTCATTTCGGAGACGTGGATCAGGCCTTCGATGCCCGGCTCGAGTTCGACGAACGCGCCGTAGTCGGTGATGTTGGTCACCCGCCCGGTGTAGCGTGCGCCCACCGGGTACTTGGCGGCGATGCCGTCCCACGGGTCCGCCTGCAGCTGCTTCATGCCGAGGCTGATGCGGTGCGACTCGTGATTGATGCGGATGATCTGCACCTTGATCGTTTCGCCGATCGACAGCACTTCGGACGGGTGGTTCACACGCCGCCAGGCGATGTCGGTCACGTGCAGCAGGCCGTCGATGCCGCCCAGGTCCACGAAGGCACCGTAATCGGTGATGTTCTTGACCACGCCGTCGACGATCTGGCCTTCCTCGAGCTGCTGGACGATCTCCGAGCGCTGCTCGGCCCTGCTCTCTTCGAGGATGGCGCGGCGCGACACGACGATATTGCCGCGGCGCTTGTCCATCTTGAGGATCTGGAAGGGCTGCGGCACATTCATCAGCGGCCCGATGTCGCGGATCGGGCGGATGTCCACCTGCGAGCGCGGCAGGAACGCCACGGCGCCTTCGAGGTCGACGGTGAAGCCGCCCTTGACCTGGTTGAAGATCACGCCTTCGACGCGCTCATTGTTGTTGTACTTCTCTTCGAGCTTGACCCAGCTCTCCTCGCGGCGGGCCTTTTCGCGGCTGAGCACCGCCTCGCCCATCGAGTTCTCGACACGGTCGACATAGACCTCGACGTCGGACCCGACCTTGAGCGTGCCGTCGCGGCCCGCCTGCCCGAATTCCTTGAGTGCGATGCGGCCTTCGGTCTTGAGGCCCACATCGATGATCGCCAGATCCTTCTCGATCGCGACGATCTTGCCCTTGACGACGGTGCCTTCCAGCGGCTCGTTGTCGGCAAACGAGTCCAGCAGCATGGACTCGAAATCTTCCTTGGTTACAGCCTGTTGAGCCATAAATTCTCCAGTGTACCGGTGGTTCTGGGGTAAGGGGGAACGGCAATCCCGCCAAAAACGCCCGGCCCGGATGGCAAAGCCATACGGGCCCGGTACGGGGGCGTTTCCAGCCGAAGACTGCCGCGGATTTCGTCGGCACGGCGCCAACCCTCCCCATATGGGGAGCATCGCGGCAAAACCAAAGTGGCAAGGGATGAATTCAGGCAACCCGTTGGGATATCCGACCCGGCCGCAGCGGCCAAAGCCGCTCTCTGCCGATCGGTTCCCGTTACCTGGCCTTGCCGGCCTTGGCCGCCTCGACGATTGCGATCGCCGCGCGGAGTGCGGCCTCTATATCGAGTCGGGTGGTGTCGAGCAAGTGGGCATCGGGCGCCGGATAGAAGCTGCCGTTGGGGTTGGCGAGGTCGCGCGCATCGCGCTCCTCGATCTGGTGGAAGAGCTCGTAGCGGTTGACCGGAATGCCGCGTGCCTCGAGCTGGCGCGCCCGCCGTTCCATCCGTGCCTTGCTGTCCGCCTTGAGAAAAATCTTGACGTCGGCGTCGGGGGCGATGCGGGTGCCGGTGTCGCGCCCGTCGAGCACCGCGCCGCCGGGCTGGAGCGCGAACTGACGCTGCGCGTCGAACAGCGCCTGGCGCACTTCGCCGATTACCGCGACCTTGCTCGCGAGCGAACCCACCTCCTGCGACAGCAGTTCTTCGCGCTTGAGGGTGCCGATATCGAGCGAGCGGGCGGCGTCGATCGCCCGTTGTTCGAACTCGGGCGAACCCTCATAAGCGGCGACGGCCTTGCCCACCGCGCGGTAGAGGAGGCCGGTATCGAGGTGCGGCAGGCCGAAATGCGCCGCGAGCCCCGCCGCCAGCGTGCCCTTGCCCGAGGCTGCCGGCCCGTCGATGGCGATGATCATGGGCATCCCCCGTGGTGGAGTCGGCACTCGGCGCCGGACCAGAACCCCATCTGCAACCAGCGCGCCAAAAGCGCGTTTCCTTGGGTTGAGGTGGGAGACGCCCCCGTGCCGGAAGGGCGGACGGCCTGGGCATGGTCGGAGGAGAGGGCCATGAAAGTGTCGGCAATGATTGCGGAAGGCGGTCCGCCATACCACATAGAGCGCCGGACAAACCATCCCGGCGGGGCGATTTGGGGTGGCTTTTCACGGCCTCATTTCCGTTTGACAGCCGGGGCGATTGTCCTTAACCGGACGGGCCGGCAAGTGCCCCGTTTCCCTCACGGCGAGGTCTAGAATTGGCAGACAACCGCGGTACCAAACGAGAAGACCCCGACACGGGCAAGAAGTTTTACGACCTGAACAAGGATCCGATCGTTTCCCCCTACACGGGCAAGTCGTATCCGCGCTCCTATTTCGAGCAGGGGGGCGTGCGCGCCCGCGTCGCCGAGCGCGATGAGGAGGAAGAAGAGGAGGTCGAGGTCGAGGAACTGGTCGAGGAGGCGGGTCCCGAGATCGTCTCGCTCGAGGACGCCGACGCCGAGGAAGCCGGAACCGAGGAAGAAATCCCCGATGTCGAGGATGTCGAAGACGTCGAGGACATCGGCGACGACGATTCCGATGTCTTCCTCGAGGAAGACGAAGACGAGGAGGACGATCTCGATTTCGACGTCGGGGGTGGCAGCGCCGACGAGCGCTGATCCGCCCATCATTTCGCACTTGCGTCAGGGCGCGAGCCTGACTAAAGGAGTGCACCTCATCCGGCGGCAGGCCGCCGGCTGATCCCAAGGCGGGGCTATAGCTCAGTTGGGAGAGCGCTTGAATGGCATTCAAGAGGTCGGCGGTTCGATTCCGCTTGGCTCCACCAGTTTCAAAGCACTGAACCGCTTGGAAAAAGGCCGCTGCCGGTTGCCGGAGCGGCCTTTTTCTTTGCCCCGTCCGCGCCGCCGTCCAAACCGCCTCGCGCCCGGCCCGCGGCATTGCGCGCGCTACCTTTTTGCCGCCCGCCGTTGAACGATGGGCCGGGCCGGGCGTTGCCCCGGCGCCAGCGCCCAGAGGAGCCTTGCCATGTCCGAGACCGATCCGGTCACCCTCGCCATCGACATCGGCGGCAGCGGCCTCAAGGTCGAGCTGCTCGATGCCGCCGGCCGGCCGCTGACCGAACGGCGGCGCATCCCGACGCCCGACCGGCCGACGCCGAAGGCGCTGCTCGAGGCGTTGGGGCAACTTGCCGACGGCCTATCCGCCTTCGACCGCATCTCCGCCGGTTTTCCCGGCGTCGTGCGCCACGGGCGCATCCTCACGGCGCCCCATCTCGGCACCGACGACTGGCGGGGGTTCGATCTCGCCGCCGAACTGGCCCGGCAGTTCGGCCGTCCCGCCCGCGTGCTCAACGACGCCGAGGTGCAGGGATTTGGGCTGATCACCGGCGAGGGCGTCGAATTCGTGCTGACGCTCGGGACGGGCGCCGGCACCGCGATTTTCGAGGACGGCATTGTCGGGCCGCACCTCGAGCTTTCCCAGCACCCGGTGCACGAGGGCATGACCTATGACGAATACATCGGCAACGCCGCGCTCGAGAAAGAGGGCAAGGGGCACTGGAACAAGCGCGTCCACCACGTCCTCAAGCTCCTCCATGTCCTGACGAACTACGACCGGCTGTTCCTCGGCGGCGGCAATGCTGAAAAGGTCGAGGACCTGCCGCCCGAGGTGATCCGCGGCACGAACGAGGCCGGGCTCACCGGCGGCGTGAAACTCTGGGGCCCCGCCTGGCCCGGCGCGCGGCAGGGATAAGGCCGCGGCCAGCGTGTTTGCGAAGGTACCGAGCCACAGGTTTCCCTCCCCCTTGCGGGGAGGGTGGCGGCAGCCGGGTGGGGGTTGGGGTTCGGGCCTCATGGTTCGAGGCTCGCTGCGCTCGCACCTCACCATGAGGAGGTTGGGGAAGGAGCCGAGCTACGGAAGGACCTCCGGTTCACCACGAGACCCGGCAAGGATCTCACCCCCCGTAGGACCTCACCCTGAGCTTGTCGAAGGGCGAGGTCCGGTTCTCTGCGCCCGCCGCCCTTCGCCCGATCCTCCTCCTCCATAGACGGGGGAGGAGAGGGGCAGCGCCCGGCTTGACCCGGCCATCCAGCACTTCGCGCCGCCCGGGCGGCCGGTGGGGCCGGCTGGATCCCCGGGTCAAGCCCGGGGATGACGGTGGTTGGGGCACCAATTTGGGCCGCATTCCCGGCGTCATTCCCGCGCACGCGGGAATCCATCTTGGCCGAGGAAACCGGCTTGGCCAAGGAAATCGGCCGCGCATCGCCCCGGGCCGGGGCATGGCACCCCCACCCCATCCCTCCCCGCAAGGGGGAGGGAGACGGTGAACGCAGTGCTTGCGGCCACCCCCCACCCTTGCGTCCCACAAGAGGGAGGGAGAGGGCTGGGGCTGGGGCTCGGGCCTCATGGTTCGAGGCTCGCTGCGCTCGCACCTCACCATGAGGGGGGTTGGGGAAGGACCCCACCTGCGGCGGAAGGACCTCCGGTTCACCACGAGACCCGGCAAGGCTCTCACCCCCGTAGGACCTCACCCTGAGCTTGTCGAAGGGCGAGGTCCGGCACCCCGGCCGGCGTACCCCCTAGAAGTTCGGCATACGTCCCTTGTAGCCGTGGCCGAGATAGAGGTGGTAGGTCGCGAGCCAGTGGCCGAACCGGTAGGTGCTGACCGGCCCCAGATAGTCGATCGAGGCGAACTTGTCCCGCAACAGGCCGGGCGGCATCGGCCCTTCCTCGAGGATGATGCCCGACTGGCCCTGGTAGGCACCGACATCGCGCCAGAAGTAGAACTGGTCGATCTCGTCGTTGAGGCTGATCATGCCGGCATCGCTGCCGGCGCCCCAGGCGAGCTTGGCGGCCACATTGTAGCGGCGCGTGCCGACAAAACTCGCATTGGTCATCCACTTGGCGCGGCCGACCGCCTGCGCCAGCTGGTCCTGCCCGTAGTCTGTCGACGCCTCGACGTCCGTCGCCCCGACCGCCTCGGTGACGAGCGGCGCGAAGAGGAAATAGCTGCCGACAATGATGGCGGCGAGTGTGCCGAAAGCGAGGTGGAGGCCGAGCAGCCATCCCGGCCGGACGAACAGCGGGGCGAGCAGCAGGAATGGCAGCAACGCCACGACCTCCCAGTGCGGGGCGACCTGCGAGGCGGCGGGCACCCAGGCCGAGAGCAGGACGAGCGGGATGGTCGAGGCGACGAAAATCCAGCGGCCCATGGCGATCATCGCCCCTTCCGGCCCGGTAACCCCGCGCGCGACAAGCGATTTGAGCAGCGGCCAGAGCAGGAAGGGCGAGAAATAGAGCGCCGTCTGCCAGGCGAAACGCACGGTTCCCTCGGTGCCGAAGCCGAGGCCGCGCCCGGCGAAGCGGTCGGCGGAGTGCAGCTTCAGCGAGGCGAATTCGTGCGTCAGGTTCCAGCCGAGGATCGGCAGGAAGAAGGCCGCGGCGAGGAGCCCCGCGAGCCAGAAATGCGGCGTCCGGAGCAGCGGGCGCAGCTTCGGATCGGCCAGCACCGCCGCGACGAGGCCGAAGCCGATGAGCGCCCCGTTATATTTGCTTAGGAGGGCGAGCCCGAGAAAAATCGCCCCGACATAGAGATTGAGGTACCGCCGGTGGCCCACCCGCCAGTCGGCGAGGAACAGCGCCAGAAAGTGCAGCGCCGCAAGGCTCATGGCGATGAGGATCTGGTCGGGGTAGAGAATGGAGGTGATCGCCATGAGGAGGGGCGAGGCGAGGAAGATCGCGAGGCCCGCCCAGAAATAATGGCGCCAGTGCTCGGGCGCGATCCGCCGCGCCCAGGCGCGCAGCACCAGCGCCGCGATCAGCGTGCTGACGAGCGGCATGAAGTGGAGCGCGAAAAGGCTCCACCCGAAGAGCCGGTAGCTCACCCAGGCGCCCCAGCCGACCATCGGCGCGTGGTCGAGATAGGACCACTGGAGGTGCTGGCCCCAGAGCCAGTAGTAGGCGTCGTCATAGCCCGGCGGCACGACGAAGGAGAAGGCGAGCTTGAAGGCGAGGATCACCACCGCAACGAGCTGCAGCACGCCGATCGGCAGGGCGGGCGTATAGCTGAGCGGCTGCGATCGCGTCTCGCCGGCATTGGCGGCCGGCATGTCCATCAGGACGGTCATACGGCGGTTCTCGAGTTCGTCGCGCCGGCCAATAGCACTTCGTCCGGGGCGAGACAGCGGTTTTGCTGCAACGGTGGAAGGCGGACCGCGGGCGCGCGGCCCCGCGCCTCACTGCACCAGCACGGCCCGGCCGCAGGTCACGCCATAGACCCGGACGTCGGCAATGCCGAGGTTGAGGCCGAGCGCGCCGAGCGCTGTCGCAATGGTCGAATCGAGCACTGGCCCCAAGGGATCGAGGAGAGCGCCGAGGGCGCGGCCAACGCCCGACGCTGAAACGTTGAGCCCGCCGATCGTCACGGTGAGCGTGAGGTGCTGGAGGAGCGAAGAGGTCAGCGACCGCGTGTAGTCGGTGGTCGTTGCGCGCCGGACGGTCCCCGCCGCGATGTCGGCGGCGGAAAACGACAGCGAGGTCGGGGTGCGGTTGCCCATGCTGGCGCGGCCGCTCGCAACGATCTTGAGGAGCGGCAGGTCGATGAGCGTTGCCGGCACGAGGGGAGCGTCCCGGCCGAAATCGCCGAGCTCGGAATCGCTTGGCTCGCCGATCGCGATGCTGGCGATGCCCGGGCGGGCCGCAATGACGGCGGTGCCGCTCGCCGCGGGCGCGACCGGACAGGCGGCCGAGGTGACGCCCGCTTCGGCGGACGCGCCCTCTAGATAGAGGGGCAGTCGGACCACCCCCTGGCCGAGGCCCGCGCCGCCGGCCAGCGTTGCGACGAATTTCAGCCGGATCTGCGCCGTGCGGACGATCTCGCCGCTTGGGCCGAGGGCGAACCAGGCGGCGTGCTGGGCGGGTTCGCCCACCGCGAGCGTCAGGGTGAGGCTCGTGAGGCCGGGAACATCGGCGCCGAGGCCAAGCGCCACCTCGTGCGTGCCGTCGCTGATCGCGGCGGTCGCGGCGAGCAGTTGCAGCGCTGAAAGGCTGGCGGCAATGCCCGAGGCACTGCCCTGGCCGATGGAGTAGCCGGCCAAGGCGCCGAGATCGAGGAGCCGCGCGAGCGGCACGCGTCCGTTGTGGCCGAGCGCCTGCGCAAGCGCGAGCGCGGCCGGCACCGCAGGTCCCGTCGAGACGTCGGCAATCGCCTTGGCGATGGTGCCCTGGTCGGCGCTGGCGGCAAGGACGTCCTGGTAGGTCCCCGCCGTGATGCCGAGCTCCTCGGCGAGCGCGTCGAGCAGCGGAAAGAGGCCCACATGGGCATCGAGCAGCGCGTTGTAGCTCGCCGCGCTCAGCGTCACATTGCTGCCGAGCAGCGCATTGAGCACCGCGTTGGGGATGCCCTCGCCGAGCGTCGCGAGCGTCGAGCCGACCGAAAAGGCGACGGTCGGGGTCGCGGCGGCCACCGCATCGACGGCGAGCACCGGCACCTGGGCCCAGGGCTGGGCGAAATAGAGCTGGGCCGGCTGCTCGAAATGGACGCGCACCGCGTTGAGAGGGCTGCCGCCCGGCCGGAACCGGCCCGTGACGGGGATGGCCGGGTCGGCGGCGTAGTTCCCGGTCTCGACCGTGAGCCGGCTCGCTGAGCGGCCGGTGGTCAGCTCCTCGACCGTCGTCGAGGCCGGCACGAGCCCCGCATCGACCAACGCCTGGCGCGCGCGGGCGAAGGCGTGCGCGGGATCGCTCGCCGCCGTGATCGCCCCGAGGTCGGCGGCCGACTGTTCGATCCGCCGCTGCAGGTAGATCGCGCCCTCATCGATCGCGAAAGCCCCGGCCACCGTGCCGAGCGCCATGAACACGGCGAAGAGCAGGGCGATGTTGCCGCGCTCGTCTGCCGCAAGCCGGCGAAGGAGGAGGAGGAGAGGAAAGCGCCGAAGCACTTCAGCTTCCCCCCAGCCGGATCACCGAGACATAGGTGATGGTGCGGCTCGGCAGCGGCAGCGGCAAATAGAGGTTCCAGATCGGCAGGCTCGTCGCGTCATAGGAGAGCGCGACGCTGTACTCGTTGGGATCGGTGGTCTCGCTGGAGAGGGCGGCGCTGAGGTTCGCCCGCGTGATGAAGACGTAGTTGTCGGCGTTGGCATCGAGGAACCGGTTGACCAGCGTCCGCCGCTCGTCGGCCGAGAGCCCCGCGATCGAGGTGCGCGCGGCGTCCGCCGCGAGCTGCTGCACCGAGTGCGCGGCCCCGAAATAGACTGCGTAGGCGAGCATGCCGCTGCCGAGAAGGATGAAGACCGGTGCGAGGATCGCGAATTCGAGCGCTGCCGCGCCGGAGTCCGATCTCCGGCCGCTCCGCCCTGCCGGCGGGTGCCTGCGGTGGTGTGCCGGGTGTCGTGCCATGGCGGGGACGGGGGAAGGGTTTCGGCCGCCCGAAGCATGGAGGGCGACGGCTCACCCGCGCCTCAACCGCGACCCTCGTAGAAACCCTTAGGGGGCCGCCGGTCACGCGCCTCTTGCATTGCCGCGCCGGCGCTGCGACATCAGCGGCGC
>DASZTU010000017.1:0-2962 GCA_035547975.1 Devosiaceae bacterium
GCAGGGCATGCAGTCCTATACCGGCATGGTCTGGCAGCGGACGCAGTAGCGTCCGCCCGCTGGCCCCCTACGCCGTCGCCCACTCGCCGTGGCGGAAGACCGGCTCCGTCGAGCCGTCGGCATTGACGCCGTCGATGTCGATCTCGCCCGAGCCGATCATCCAGTCGACGTGGATGAGGCTCGAATTGCCGCCCTGCGCCTTGATCTGCTCGGGCGTGAGCGAGGCGCCGCCGACGAAGCACTTCGAGTAGCACTGCCCGAGCGCGATGTGGCACGAGGCGTTTTCGTCGAAGAGCGTGTTGTAGAAGAGGATGCCCGACTGCGAGATCGGCGAGGAGTGGGGCACGAGCGCCACCTCCCCCAGCCGCCGCGCGCCCTCGTCGGTGTCGAGCAGCTTAAGCAGCACCGCCTCCCCGCGGCTCGCCTTCGCCTCGACGATCCGCCCGTCCTCGAACCTGACCTCGATGCCGTCGATCAGCGTCCCCTGGTGCGCGAGGGGCTTGGTCGAGCGGACGCGGCCCGAGACACGCTGGCTGTGCGGGGTGGTAAAGACCTCCTCGGTCGGGATGTTGGGGTTGCAGGTGATGCCGTTCTTGGCCGTCGAGGCACCGCCGTGCCACTCGTGGCCGTCGGCGAGGCCGATGGTCAGGTCGGTGCCGGGCCCGGTGTATTTCAGCGCCGAAAAACGCTTGCCGTTGAGCCAGGTGTAGCGCTTGCGCAGTTCCGCATTGTGGTCGCGCCAGGCCCCGATCGGGTCTGGGCCGTCGACCCGGCTCGCCGCAAAGATCGCGTGCGCGAGCTTGGCGACGGCGACCGCCTCGTCATCCTCCGGAAAGACCTGTTTGGCCCAGCTGGGATTGGGATAGGAAACGATGTTCCAGTTGATGTCGAAGTTGACGATCTTCTCCATCGCCGGACGGTAAGCCGCCGAGTTGGCGCGGTTGGCGCGCGCCACCTTGTCCGGGTTCTCGCCGGCGAGCAGCATCGGGTTCTCGCCCGAAATCGCGAGACGCGCGGCATTGCCGGCAAAGGCCTTGGCCATCCCCTCATAGAGCCAGCCGGTGGCGCGGTCGAAGCTCGCATCGGGCGCGTTGTGGTAGCGCGCGAGCGTCACCCCCTCGTCGGAGAAGATCGGCGTCACGAGCCCGGCCCCGGCCTTGTAGGCCTCCGCGACGATGCGGCGCACCAGCGGCAGCGCGGCAATGGTCGATGTCAGCACGAGGTCCTGCCCGGGCTGCAGCTGCAGCCCGACCTTGATCGCGACCTCCGCGAGCTTGTCGAGCCGGTGGGCGTCTATCTGGTCGGAATGGCTCAGGGGATTGGAATTCATGGCACACGCTTTCCGGGAGGGGTTTCGCCGCGAACGGGCGCGCGCGAATGTAGCCAATGGCCCGCCGGTTGCAACCCGTAGGGCTCGCGCCCTATGAGTGGACGGCTCGGGAGATGAAGATGCGCAGGCTGCTGGCGGCATTGGGATGTGTGGCGGTGATGCTCGGTGCGCCGGGGGCGAACGCCGACGTGCCGGCGAGCGGCACCTTCACGGCGAATGAGGCCTGCCCCGCCGTCATCTCGATCAAGAAGGGCACCAACCCCGGCAACGCGACCCTCGCGCCGAACCAGGGCTACAGAATCGTTGCCGCCAACAAGACGCCGCCGACCCACTATCTCGTCATCGTGCCCGGTGCCCAAGGGTCGGAGCGCCGCTGGGTGGCGATCGACTGCGGCAGCATAAACGGGGCGGCGGCCGCAGCACCGACGACGCCGCAACCGGCCGCGAGCGGCGGTGACCGCACGGCCGCGTCCACCACGACCGGTAAGGCGCCCACCCACTTCGTCCTCGCGGTGAGCTGGGAGCCGGGCTTTTGCGCCGGTCACGGCGACAAGGCCGAATGCGGCGCGGAGACCGAGGCGAGCTTCGAGGCGAGCCACTTTACCCTGCACGGCCTCTGGCCCGACCCGAAGGAATATTGCGGCGTCGCGGCGGCCGCGGTTGCGGCCGACAAGGCCGATCGCTGGAGCGACCTGCCGCCCGTCGACCTTTCGCCCGCCACGCGCGGGCAGCTGGCCGCGGCGATGCCCGGCGTCCAGTCGCTGCTCGAGCGGCACGAATGGCTCAAGCACGGCACCTGCGCCGGCGCCCCGCCCGATGCCTATTTCGGCCGGGCGCTGGCCCTCCTCGATGAAATCAACCGCTCGCCTTTGCAGCAGCTCTTTGCCCGCTCGGTGGGAAAGACGCTCACCCTCGATCAGATCCGCGGCGCCTTCACGGCGGGTTTTGGGACGGGCGCCGGCGACCGGCTGCGCGTCTCCTGCAGCCGGAGCGGCGGCGGGCGGCTCGTCACCGAGATCACCGTCGGCCTCGGGGGCGACGTGATGGGCAAGGACGGCCTCGCCGCCCTCGTGCGACAGGCACGGCCGACCAATGGCGGGTGCGATGCGGGGATCGTCGCGGCCGTGAGGCCGGGCCGGCGGTGAGCGACCTCGCCTACCGTCGCGCAACCGCCGCCGACCTGCCCTTCATCGTCTGGCTCGGCACCATCGACGACGTCTCGGGGAACGCCGGCGACGACCCGGCCGTTCCGCTCCCCCCGCACTATGCCGAAGCGCTCGCCGCGATCGATGCCGACCCCCGCCAGGAGCTTTTCGTCGCCGAGCTCGAGGGGCGGCCCGTCGGGACTTTTCAGCTCACCTATATCCCCGGCATCATGCGGCGGGGCATGTGGCGCTGCCTTATCGAGGCGGTGCACGTCGCCCCCGAGGCGCGCAGCCGCGGCATCGGCTCGCACATGCTGCGCTGGGCGGCGGATCGCGCGCGGGCGCGCGGCTGCGGCGTGCTGCAGCTCACCTCGAACAAGAAGCGCACCGACGCGCACCGCTTCTACCGGCGCCTCGGCTTCGACGCGAGCCACGAAGGGTTCTAGCTCTACCTGTGAGGGCGGGCCGGGGCGGCGGTGGTCCCCGG
>DASZTU010000018.1:0-5998 GCA_035547975.1 Devosiaceae bacterium
GGCTGTGGCGGCCGCCGCCCGGCGGGCGATGGTTTCGGCCTTTGCCGAGTGCCTCCCGGAGGGCCTCGACACGAAAATCGGCGAAAACGGGCTCGGGCTCTCGGGGGGCGAGGCGCAGCGTGTCGCGCTGGCGCGGCTCTACCTGCGCGATCCCCGTCTGATCCTCCTCGACGAGCCGACCTCGCATCTCGATTGGAAAGCCGAGCGCCAGGTGCTCGATGGCCTCATGGCCTTCGCCTCGGGCCGCACGCTCCTCGTCGCCACCCACTCGGAAGCGGTCGCCGCGCGCATGGACCGCGTCTTCCGCATCGTCCATCGGCAGTTGCTGCCCGCCCCGCGCCCGCGCGTCTGGGAAGGGCTGACCGAGCGAGGAGCCGCATGACTGCGCTCCTTTCCTTCGCCCCGCTCCTCGCCCGCCACAAGGGGGAACTCCTGCGGGCGCTTGCCCTTTCGGTGATGACGCTCTTTACCGGCATTGCCCTGCTCGGCCTCTCGGGCTGGTTCCTGACCGCCGCCGCGATCACGACGCTGGGCGTCGCCTTCGACCTCTTCGCCCCCTCGGCCGGGGTGCGTGGCCTCTCGTTCCTCCGCATCCTCTCGCGCTACGGCGAAAAGGTCGCCGGCCACGACGTGACGCTGCGCCTCCTCTCCGACATAAGGCAGTGGACCTTTGCGCGCCTCTTTGCGCCGGCGGCGCCCGTGCCGAGCCTCAGCCGCGCCGATCTCGTCAACCGGCTGGTCGCCGATGTCGACGCGCTCGACAACGCGGCGCTGACCGTGCTCGGCCCCGTCACCTCGGCGATCGCCATCGGCATCGCCATGAGCCTGGGGCTCGCAACCCTGCTGCCGGGCGCGGCCCTCGCCTATGGCATCTGCTTTGCTCTTGCCGCGCTCGTTCTGCCCGCCTGCTTCATCGCGCTCTCCCGCCGGCCGGGTGCGGCGGTGGTCGCCGCCACGGGCGACCTCCGCCAGGCGGTTCTCGACGGCATCGATGGCCACCGCGATCTCGTCGTCTTCGGCGCCACGGCGTGCGCCCGCGCCGCGCTCGACGAAGCGGCACGGCGCCTTGCCGGCGCCCGCCGCCGGCTGGGGCTCCTCGGCGCCTTGGCGACGGCGGCAACCCAGTTCGTCGCCGGCCTCGCGGCCCTGCTCGTCCTCACCAACGGGCTTTGGGCGCTGGCGGCGGGCCGGATGGAAGGTCCCGTGCTCGCCGCCCTGGTGCTCGCGGTTGTCGCGAGCTTCGAGGCCGTCGCGCCGCTGGTGCGCAGCACGGCGCGCCTCGGGGCCGCCGCCGCTGCAGCGGAGCGCCTCGCGGCGCTCGGGCGCGCCGACACGGCGCCGGCCAGCGCGGGCTCAGTCGTCCCGCCGCATGGCGGCACGATCGACCTCGACGCCGTGACTTTTGGCTACGATCCGGCCCGCCCCGTGCTGGACCGGGTTTCACTTCATGTCGCGGCCGGCGAGCGGATCGCCATCGTGGGCCCGAGCGGCGCCGGCAAGTCGACCATCGCCCACCTGCTGGTGTGCCTCGCCGAGCCCGGATCGGGGACGATCCGGCTCAATGCCGTGCCCCTCCGCGACGTCCCGGTCGACGTGCTGCGGCGCCGGGTCGCGTTGATGACGCAGGATGCGCCGGTCTTCAATGACTCGATCCGCGATAACCTCCGCATTGCCCGGCCGGAGGCGGACGACAGCCAGCTCTGGGCGGCGCTCGAGATGGCGGGGCTCGCCGGCTTCGTGCGCGGCCTGCCGCACGGCCTCGATACCATCGTCGGGGAAGCCGGCGCGACGCTCTCCGGCGGCGAGGCCCGGCGCCTCGCCCTCGCCCGCACGCTTCTCGCCCCGGCCGACGTCCTGATCCTCGACGAGCCGACGAGCGGCCTCGACCGGGCGAACGAACTCGCCTTCCTTCGCCAGCTCGGCGACCTGCGCGACGGCCGCACCGTCATCCTCATCACCCACGCCGCCCTGCCCGAGGGCGTGGTCGACCGAATCTATCGGCTTTCCGGCGGCAGCCTCGCCGAAGCCTGACCGCGCTCACCGGGGTCGCCCCGAGCTATGCCTTCCAGCGCGCGATGATCGTCACCTCGCCGGACAAGCCGACCGGCAATTCCACGCATTCACCCTCGACGGGCAGGCGCGTCCCCGCGTCGCCCGCGAGCGTCGCGCTCTCCAATGGACGGCCGAGGGGTGTTCTCAGGCGCAACAAGATCCGCCCGGAACGCCGCTCCGGCAATTCGATTTTGGCCTCGACCTCGCCCTCGTCTATGCGAGAGTAGAGCTGAAAGCTGATCTTCCCGTAGCGCGTCGGCGCGTCACGGACGGCGATTGTCGCGCCGTGCGACAGACGCTCGCGCGGTATCGCGTGACCAAGGGTCAGCACATTGGTGACCGGGTTCTCGTAGACCAGCAGCCACTTCATGACGATCGGGACCGTCATCTGCGCGGGGAGACAATAAGGGCTGTGCGCGCCGCGTGCGCGGTCCATGTCGACGCACTCGATCGCTGTCCAGGTGCCGCGCGAATGCGCGTGCAGGGCCTGCGCGTAGAAGGTCAGCAGCGCCTCGGGGATCATGTCGTGCTGGAGGAGGCCCGCGATCTCCTCCCAAACGAGAAACCCGACCATGCTCTTGCGATTGTTGAAGACCCCGAGCGTGGTGTGGCCCCGCTCGCCGGCAATGTCCCAGATTTGCTGGACCGTGTCCTTCGTCGCAGTGCCACCAAAGAAAAGCTCCGACCACACCCGGTTCTCGTCATAGGACTCCGGGCGTGCCCGATAGGGATGCTCCCAGTAGAACGTCCGGTCGCCGGCGATGATCGGCAGACCAGTGACGCCCTCCTTGGTCAGCCAGGACCGCTCGACGCCGCGCTGGGCGTCGCCGAACATCTCGCCGGCGATCTGCTCCAGGCTCTCGCCGCGATCGGCCATGGTCGCATCGTCGTCGCGCCGGCCGAGATGGGCAAAAGTCCTGCCGAGATCGCGCAGGCCCCGCCACGCCTCTGCGGTATTCGAGAGATAGGGGCGGTCGTAATCGAGCTCATAGACGTTCGGCGTCAGGAAGTTGATGTCGGCCTCGTGGTAGCCGCAAATCATCCCATAGGCGGGATCGTCGGGGCTGCGCCGGCGGGCCTCCTGCCAGCGCCCGATGAGCATGTCGATGATGGCGTCGACTTTGCCGCGATGCGTCCGCAGCAAAGAGGCGTCCCCCGAATAGTCGGCATGGAGCGCGAGGCAAGTCAGCATGACGCCGTATTTGCCCATCTCCGGGCCCCGGTAGTGGAGCGTGCCGTCCGGCCGAACGAAGTAGGTCAGGTAGTCGTCGAGGTAGGCACGCGCGCGATCGAAATGTCCCCATTCGAGGCACGCGAGGACGCTCGAGACCAAAACGTCCTGAAACCCGTCATGCTCCGCGCCGGCATAGGCCTGGTCGGCAATGCCGTATTTCGGATGGTTGCCGCGGCGGGTGATCACTTCGCGGGCCAGGGCATGACGGCTCCGGTTGCTGAACTCATCCCACCCGGTGACCGTCATGCCGCCATCGAGGACATCGTCCCAATAGAGGAGGGTCGCCAGCAACTCCGCATAAAACCGTTCCGCGAGGTCCTTGCCGGCCTGAGGGAAAGGCAGGAACGAGTCGATGAATTTGGTCTCGACCGGCTTGCCCTGCTGCAGCCGGATGCACCTGTACCAGACGGGTTGCTGGAAGTCGGTGGCGGTGGCCGCACTGCCGAACACCACGATCTCCCAGCACTCATCGGGGGAGAGGGGATAAACCGTGCGCACGATGGGCGCGAAGCTGCCCACCAGCCCTTCCCAGAGTTCGCCGGCCTCCATCGCCCTTTCGCTGCCAGGCGCGACCACGCCGATCGGCACACGGCTGACCATGGTCACGTCGCGGTAGTAGAGCGGCACGACGTCGCCCGAGATGCCGGTCCCGACAAAGGTATGAGGGCGCAGGTGTCCCTCGAAGAACGCGTGCCGCGCCGGCGGATAGCAGGCAGCCACGTCCGCGACGCCGGGATCGCGCCCTCCGGCGAGCAATTCGTCGCGCATGACGTCGCGGTGGTCGGGCAGGACGTCCTCCTTGCGATGCCCGCGGTACCAGGAAGCGACGTGATGGAACGCGAGGCCCGCGGGTCCCTCGCTGGTCGGCTCGAGCGTTTTGCCGGCAAGCCGGATGGGGCCGTCAGCGGAGATAAAAGCGATCTGCCCGTCGGGCGCCCCGACCTGCTCCAGGACGGCAACCGGCCCCTCGTCGCGCCTGAAGACGGCCATGAGGGTCCAGCTGCCGAGGCGCGCCAGCAAGGGGGGATCGCTGAGGCTCCCCGCTTCGCCCTCGAGGCGAGCCACCCGGCCAGCCTCGAAGACGACCCGCGGGGGCGGTTCCCCGACGGCGCCCGGTTCTTTCTCGTAGCCGGGACAGATCACCTGGTCATCGGCGCGTTTGGCCACCCCTTACCCCCCGTTTCGTCTGAACTTGGGTCATTTTCGTTTTGCTGGCGTGCCTAAACAGCCTCGACGGCAAGCCCATGCACGTCGCCCTCTACCCCAACGACCGCGTTCGGCCTTAGCGTCAGCTCGAGCACATGTCCGTTGGCGCGAACAACGATCTGTTGCGTCTGCCCGGTCCGCAACTCGGCCTTGAGGGTCGCGCCCCGCCAGGCAAGGTCGACGGTGATGTCACCGCGCGCGCGGACCCCACGCACATGGCCGCTGGGCCAATCCGCCGGGAGAGCAGGCAACAGCGAAATCTCGCCAATGCGGGACTGGACGAGCATTTCGAGGATCCCGGCAGCACCGCCGAAATTGCCGTCGATCTGGAACGGCGGATGTGCATCGAACAGGTTGGGGTAGGTGCGATCGGGCGAGAGGAGACGGTTCACGATGCGGTTGGCCCGTTCGCCGTCGCGCAATCTTGCCCAGAGGTTGATGCGCCAGCTGATGCCCCACCCCGTCGCCTCATCGCCGCGGATCTCGAGGGACCGCCGAGCCGCCGCCGCCAGCTCCGGCGTGCGCTCGGGGTCGATCTGCTGGCTCGGGTAGAGCCCATAGAGATGGGAGACGTGCCGGTGATGAATTTCGGGGACCGCGGCGTCCCAGTCCTCCAGCCACTCCTTCAACTGCCCGTCACGACCAATACGGTCGGGGGGCAGCTTCTTGCGCGCCGCGGCGACGGCCCGCCGGAATTCGGCGTCGACGCCCAGCCGCTCGGCGGCGGTGACCGTCGCGTCAAAGAGATCGCGCAGAATCTGGTTGTCCATCGTTGGGCCGGCACAGAGCGAGGCGCCGTGTGGGTGGACGTTTTCAGGAGACACCGAAGGCACGGTGACGAGCCGGTCGGTGCCCGGCAGCGGCTTCAGGACGTCAAGAAAGAACCGCGTCGCGCCGGCCATTACGGGGTAGAGGCGCCGCGCCAGATCCTCGTTCCAGCTGAAGCTCAAATGATCCCAGAGCTGGGCGCAGATCCATGCCCCTCCGGTTGGCCATAGGCCCCACTGTGCCCCATCGACCGGCGCTGCGGCGCGCCAGAGATCGGTGTTGTGGTGCAGCACCCAGCCATCGGCTCCGTAGTGCTTGCTTGCGATATCGGCGCCGGTGACGGCCAGGTCCTCGACGAGCCTCACCACCGGCTCCATGCATTCGGCGAGGTTGCCGGGGTCGGCCAGCCAGTAGTTCATCTCGAGGTTGATGTTGGTGGTGTACTTGCTGCCCCACGGCGGCTCGAGCTGGTCGTTCCACAAACCCTGAAGGTTGGCGGGCTGCGTTCCCGGGCGCGAGGAGGCGGTCATCAGGTAGCGCCCGTACTGGACGTAGAGCGCGGCGAGGCCGGGATCGGGGTGCGCCGGGTTCGCGCGGATGCGCTCATCGGTTGGCAGGGACGAATTGCCCGTATTGCCCAGGTCGATGGAAAGGCGCTGAAACAGCCGCTGGTGATCGGCGATGTGAGACTGGAGAAGCTCGTCGAAGGACTTACGAGCGGCGGCATCCAGGCGCCCG
>DASZTU010000019.1:0-4085 GCA_035547975.1 Devosiaceae bacterium
TGAGCGTTACGGCTTCTATCCGGTCGAAACGCCGTTCTTCGAGTACACCGAGGCGCTCGGCAAATTCCTGCCCGATACCGATCGGCCGAATGCCGGCGTGTTTTCGCTGCAGGACGACGACGAGCAGTGGATGAGCCTCAGATACGATCTGACCGCCCCGCTCGCCCGCCACTTCGCCGAAAATTACGATCGGCTGCCAAAACCCTACCGGTCGTATCGCGTGGGCTACGTCTTCCGCAACGAGAAGCCAGGCCCGGGCCGCTTCCGCCAGTTCATGCAGTTCGATGCCGATACCGTCGGCGCGCCCGGCCCCGAGGCGGATGCCGAGATGTGCATGATGATGGCCGACACCATGGATGCGCTCGGTCTCGCCGGCAAATATGTGGTCAAGGTCAACAGCCGGAAGGTGCTCAACGGCGTGCTCGAGGCGATCGGCCTCGACGGCGACGACAATGCCGAACGGCGGCTGGTGGTGCTGCGCGCCATCGACAAGCTGGACCGCCTCGGGGGCGAGGGCGTCGCCGCCCTCCTCGGCAAGGGCCGGCGCGACGAAAGCGGCGCCTTTACCGAAGGCGCCGGCCTCAGCGCCGCGCAGACCGACAACGTCATGCGGCTGCTCGGGTATTCCGCAACCGTCATGGCCGACAGCACGAGCATCTACAACGCCGATGAACTGGCGCACCTCAGCTACCCGACCAACGCCTCGGCGCTCGATTGGCTCGACCAGCGCGTCGAACTCGGGCCGACCGGCCGCCAAGGCAGCGCCGAGTTGCGGGCGATGGCCGAAATCTTCGAGCGCGCCGGCTACCCGCGCAGCCGCATCCGCGTCGACCCCTCGGTCGTGCGCGGCCTCGAATATTACACCGGCCCCGTCTTCGAGATCGAGCTCACCTTCCCGGTGACCAACGAGAAGGGCGAGCAAGTGGTGTTCGGCTCGGTCGGCGGGGGAGGGCGCTATGACGGCCTTGTCTCGCGCTTCCGCTCCGAGCCCGTCCCGGCGACCGGCTTTTCGATCGGCGTCTCGCGCCTCGCCACCGCGTTGCGCCTCACCGGCAATCTGCCCGCGGCCGAACCCGTCGGGCCGGTCGTCGTGCTGGTGATGGACCGCGACCAGACCGCCCGCTACCAGGAGATGGTGTCGCGCCTGCGCAAGGCCGGCATTCGCGCCGAAATGTTCCTCGGCGCCACCAAGAATTTCGGCAAGCAGCTCGCCTACGCCGACCGGCGCAATTCGCCCGCCGTGGTGATCGAAGGGTCCGATGAGCGCGCCCGCGGCGTGCTGCAGATCAAGGACCTCGTCGCCGGCAAGGAGGCCGCGGCAAAGATCACCGACAATGCCGAGTGGAAGGCCGAACGGCCGGGCCAGTTCGAGTGCCCGAACGGGGAACTCGTCGACCGCATCCTGGCGCTTCCGGCAGTCAAGGCGGCGCTGGGGCAGCGATGAAGGCGCCGCACGAACGCCGCACCGCCCTCACGCACCTCGTCGAGGCCGAAGGGGTCGCGCGGGTCAACCCACCCATGCTGCTCGAGGCGGCCCAGTATTTCGAGCTCGCGGGCGAGGAATTCGGCCGCAGCCTGCTGATGACCGTCGCCAATGACGGCATCGAGTATTGTCTGAGGCCTGAATTCACCATCCCCATCGTGTCGCAATATGTGACGCAGGGGCTCGCCGGCTCGCCCGTTGCCTATGGCTATATGGGCCCGGTGTTCCGACAGGACCCGAGCGGCCCGCATGAATACGTGCAGGCGGGGGTCGAGCTCCTGGGGCAGCTCGATCCCGAGCAGGCCCTCGACGAGGTCCTGACCTTCGCCCGCCGCGCGCTCAGCGTCTATCGCCTGACGACGCCGCGCATCCGGCTGGGTGGGGTGGGGCTGTTCGAGGCCATCCTCGCCCATGCCGAAATGCCCGACGTCTGGCGGCCGCGCATCCGCGCCCGCTTCGGCCACAAGGACGCGATGTCGCGCCTCCTCGACCGGCTGGCCGAGGCGCATGCGGGCAAACCCGACGCGCCTTCCGATCCGATCGATCCCGAGTCGCTGACGGAATTCGTGGCGGAGCAGATGCTGCAGGCCGGGTTCAACCCCGCGGACGGGCGCCACCCCGAAGAGGTCGCCGAACGCTACCACGAGAAGCAGGCGCTGGCCGCCGCGCACGTGCCGCTGCCGACCATCGATCTCCTCAGGCTCTACCTCTCGATCGAGGGGCGGGCGGCGACGGTGCTGGATGAAATCGAGGATCTCGCTTCGGTCTATAAATTCGACCTTTCGGCCCCGCTCGCGGCGCTCCGCCACCACGGCGCCACGTTGAAAGCCCTGGCGCCGCAATCCGTCGTGACGTTCGATGCGAGTTTTTCGCCGCGCCTCGAATACTATACCGGGATCGTGTTCGAGATGCTGAGCGATAGCGGCGCGGTGCTCGCGACGGGGGGCCAGTACGACCGGCTCCTGCAGCGGCTCGGCGCCTCGGTGCCGGTGACTGCCGCGGGGTGCGCCGTCTGGGTCGACCGGGTCGAGCAGGAGATGGCGATATGAGCGGCCTGAGCCTCGGCATTCCCTCCAAGGGCCGGCTCGAGGAGCAGACGCGCGAGGCGTTCGCCCGCTCCGGCATGCCCATCGAGCGCCCCAACGGCGCCCGTTCCTACCAGGGGTCGTCGCCCCGCGCCCCCGACCTCACCATCCGCTTCATGCCGGCGTCCGAGATCGCCCGCGAACTGATCCGCGGCACGCTCGACCTCGGGGTCACCGGGGCCGATCTCATCGAGGACGGCACCGAGGCGAGCGAAAAGGTGGTGTTGCCGGCCAAGCCGCTCGACTTCGGCCACGCCGACGTGGTCGTGGCCGTGCCCGCGCCCTGGATCGACGTGACGCGCATGGACGACCTCGCCGATGTCGCGGCCGATTTCCGTACCCGTCACGGGCGCTGGCTCCGCGTCGGCACGAAATACGTGAACCTCACGCGCCGCTTCTTCGCGCGGCACGGCATCATCGAGTATCGCATCGTCGAGAGCAGCGGCGCGACCGAGGCCGCCCCCATCAGCGGCATTTCGGACTTCATCGTCGACATCACCTCGTCCGGTTCGACGCTTGCGGCCAACGGGCTGCGCGTCCTCGAGGACGGCACCATCCTCAAGAGCGAGGCGCAGCTTTACGTTTCGCGGGCTGCCGAGTGGACGCCCATGCGCCGCGCCCAGCTCGAGGCCTTCATGTCGATTGTCGACTGGGTGCCCCCGGGGATTTCGACCGGGCTTTGACGACCGGCGGGCCCGATAGCCGACTCGGCCCGCGACCGGTAAGGATCGGCGAGCCTTAGGAGCCTTGATGCCCGCAAGCGCCGTCGAGCTGACCATCCTGATGCCTTGCCTCAACGAGGCCGAGACGTTGGCGACCTGCATCGCCAAGGCGCAGGGTTTCCTCGATCGCACCGGCATTTCGGGCGAGGTGCTGATCGCCGACAACGGCTCGAGCGACGGCTCGCAGGAGATTGCCCGGGCCGCCGGCGCACGGGTGGTCGAGGTGCCGCAAAAGGGCTATGGCGCGGCCCTGGCCGGCGGCATTGCGGCGGCGCGCGGCCGCTTCGTGATCATGGGCGACGCTGACGACAGCTACGATTTTGCCCACCTTGATGCCTTCGTCGAGCGACTGCGGGCGGGCGATCAGCTGGTCATGGGCAATCGCTTCAGGGGCGGCATCGCCACGGGTGCCATGCCCTGGCACCACCGCTTTATCGGCAACCCGGTGCTGTCCTTTCTCGGGCGGCTGTTCTTTCGCGCCCGGATCGGCGACTTCCATTGCGGGCTGCGCGGCTTCGACCGCGACGCCATCCGCGCCCTCAAGCTCAGGACCGCCGGCATGGAGTTCGCCTCCGAGATGGTGGTCAAGGCCACTCTCGCCCGCCTCCGGATCTCGGAGGTAGCGACGACGCTTTCGCCGGACGGCCGCAGCCGCGCGCCCCACCTCCGATCCTTCCGCGACGGCTGGCGCCATTTGCGCTTCCTGCTGCTCTTCAGCCCGCGCTGGCTGTTTCTCTACCCGGGACTGGTGCTGCTCGGCGTCGGTTTTTTCCTGGGCGCCCTCCTGATCCGGGG
>DASZTU010000020.1:0-7782 GCA_035547975.1 Devosiaceae bacterium
CGCCGCGGCCAGCCTCGGCACGCTCGGCATCGAGACCGCCGCGGGGCTCACGCCGGGCTCGCTCACGACGCCCGATTCGCTGAGCCTCCATCGTGAACTGGGTCGGCTCAAGGCCGAAGGCATCGACAACGTCGCGCGCGAGGCCGCGAGCCCCGGGCTGGCGCAGCGGCGGCTCGACGGCATGCGCTTTGCGGCCGTGGGGTTCACCAATCTCACCCGCGACCATCTCGACTACCACGGCTCGATGCGGGCCTATGGCGAGGCCAAGCTGCGCCTCTTCCGCGACCTCGCGCGTCCCGACGCGGCCGCGGTCGTCAATGCCGACGATCCCGAGTCAGAGGCTTTTGCCTTCGCCGCCCTCGACAGGGGCTTGCGGCTGCTGACGGTCGGGCGGGAAGGGGCCTTCTTCGAAATTGAGGAAATCGGCCACGAAGGCTTTGGCCAGCGCGTGCGTGGCCGGTTGGTCGGCGAGCCGGTCGACTTCTACCTGCCGCTGACCGGTGCCTTCCAGGTGTCGAACGCCCTCGTGGCGCTGGGGCTTGCGTCCGCGACCGGCGTTTCGGCGGATGTCGCGGTCGGGGCGCTCCCCAGCCTCAGGGGCGCCCGCGGCCGCCTCGAGCTCGTCGGTCAGCGCGACGAGAGCGCCGTCTTCGTCGACTATGCCCACACCCCCGACGCGCTCAAGAACGCCATCGAGTCCCTCAGGCCTTACGCCAAGGGAAAGCTTACGGTCGTCTTCGGCTGCGGCGGCGACCGCGACAAGGGCAAGCGCCCGCAGATGGGCGCCATCGCGTACGAGCTTGCCGACCGGGTTATCGTCACGGACGACAACCCCCGCACCGAGGATGCCGCGACGATCCGGTCGGAAATTCTCGTCGCGGCGCGCGGGGCGGAGGAAATCCCCGACCGCCGGCAGGCCATCGCTCGCGCCATCGCCGGCATGGGCAGCCGCGATGTGGTGCTGATTGCCGGCAAGGGGCATGAGGACTATCAGATCATCGGCACCACCAGGCATCATTTCTCCGATCACGAGGTGGTCGCAGCGGCGCTGAAAGGCTGAACATGGCACGGCTCTGGACGGTCGGCGAAATCATTGCGGCGACCGGCGGCCGGGCCGAAGGCCTGACCGGCGACAGCGTCTGCAGCCTCTCGATCGACTCGCGCGAGATCGCCCCCGAGGGGCTGTTCGTCGCCATCAAGGGGGAACGCTTCGACGGCCACGACTTCGTGCGGCAGGCGCTCGACAACGGCGCCGTCGCGGCGCTCGTCAGCCAGGAGAAAGCGGCCGGCATCGGCGAGCGGCTGATCGTCGTTCCGGACGCGCTGGAGGGCCTGAGGGATCTCGCCCGCGCCGCCCGTATCCGCAGCGGGGCCCGGATCGTCGCGGTAACGGGCAGTGCCGGCAAGACCACCACCAAGGAGGCGATCCGCGCCGTGCTCTCGAGTGCGGGCGAGACGCACGCCTCGGTCAAGAGCTTCAACAATCACTGGGGCGTGCCGCTGACCCTGGCCCGCCTGCCGCAGACGGCCTCGTTCGGCGTGTTCGAGATCGGCATGAACCACGCCGGTGAAATCACGCCGCTCGTGAGGTTGGTGCGCCCGCACATCGTGGTGATCACGACGGTCGCGGCGGCCCACCTCGAATCCTTCCCCTCGGTCGAGGCGATCGCGCGGGCCAAGGCGGAGATTTTCCTCGGCCTCGAGCCGGGCGGGACCGCGGTCCTCAATGCCGACCACCCCTATCTCGAGACCCTGCTCGAAGAGGCGCAGGCCGCGGGCGTCGCCAACGTCGTGACCTACGGTTTTGCACCCAACGCCGACTGGCGGATCGAGGCGGTCGAGATGGGCGACGCCGAAACGGTCGCGCACGTGCGCCATCGCGGCGAGGCGATTCACCTGACGCTCGGCATCAAGGGCCGGCACATGGTCGCCAATGCCGTTGCCGCCCTGGTCGTGGGCGAATTGCTGGGCCTCCCCCGTGCCGGCGCGGTCAACGCCCTTGCGGCGTTTGGCGCGCCCGAGGGCAGGGGGCTCGCGCTGCGGCTCGGTCCCACGGAGCGGCCGCTGCTCCTCGTCGACGAAAGCTACAATGCGAATTCGGCCTCGATGGTCGCCGCCCTCGACGTTTTCTCGCGCGAACGCGCGCCGGGAGGGCGAAAGGTGCTCGTCCTCGGCGACATGCTCGAACTCGGAACGCAGGCGCCGGCGCTCCATCGGGCGCTCAAGCAGGCGGTGCTCGAAGCGGGCGCCGACCGCATCTTCCTCGTCGGCCCGAACATGGCCGAACTGGGCGAGGCGCTCGGCCCGGAGGCCGTTGCAGGCCGCGCACAGACCGCCGACGACATCACGCCCCTGGTTCTCGACAGCCTTGATTACGGCGACGCAATCATGGTCAAAGGGTCCAACGGCGTCCGGTTGTCGGGTCTTGTCAGGGCCATACGCACCAGGTTCGAATAAAACGACCGCTGCCGTCAGGGCCAGGGAATGTTTCCGGTATGCTGTATTTTTTGGGGACGTTGGCGGGTGATGTAAGCGCCCTCAATGTTTTTCGCTATATTACTTTCCGAACCGCCGGCGCCGTTGTTACGGCGCTTTTTTTCGTCTTCCTCTTCGGGCCGGGAATGATTGCGGCCCTGCGCGTCAAGCAGGGCAAGGGTCCGCCTATTCGCGAGGACGGCCCGCAGAGCCACCTCCAGACCAAGAAGGGCACGCCCATCATGGGCGGGCTGATGATCCTGGCCGGCACGGTGATTTCGACCCTGCTCTGGGGCAACCTCACCAACGGCTATCTCTGGGTCGTCCTGGCCGTCACGATTTCATTTGGCGCCATCGGCTTTTATGACGATTACCTCAAGGTCACCCGCATGTCGCACAAGGGCTTCGGCGGGCGGCAGCGGCTGGCGCTGGAATTCGTCATTGCCGCCTTCGCGACCTATGCCGTCATGCGCATGGACGGCACCCACTATTCGACCTCGCTGCTCTTTCCCTTCGTCAAGGGCTGGGCCATCAACTTCGGCATTTTCTTCTTCCTCGTCGGCGGCTTTGTGATCACCGCCGCGGGGAACTCGGTCAACCTCACGGACGGCCTCGACGGCCTCGCCATCGTGCCGGTGATGATCGCCGCGGGCTCCTTCGGGCTCATCGCCTACCTCGTCGGCAACCAGAACTTCGCCGACTACCTGCTCGTGGACTTCGTCCCCGGCACCGGCGAACTGGCGGTGCTCTGCGGGGCGCTGATCGGGGCGGGGCTCGGCTTCCTCTGGTTCAATGCCCCGCCGGCGCAGATCTTCATGGGCGATACGGGCTCGCTCGCACTGGGGGGCGCGCTCGGCTCGATCGCCGTCGCGACCAAGCACGAAATCGTGCTCGCGATCATCGGCGGCCTCTTCCTGCTGGAGACGGTGTCGGTGATCGTCCAGGTGGCCTCGTTTCGCCTGACCGGCAAGCGCGTCTTCCGCATGGCGCCGATCCATCATCATTTCGAACACATCGGCTGGACAGAAAGCCAGGTGGTGATCCGCTTCTGGATCATCGCCTTCGTGCTGGCCCTCATCGGCCTGAGTTCCCTCAAGCTACGCTAGGGGGAGGGCGTGCGTCCGGGCGTCTGGGGGAAGGCGCTGGGCACCGGAGGCCTGGTCGCCATCGGCACGCTCCTGCTCTTCACCTTCTTTACCGTCTGGGCGCAGCAGGCGCTCTCGCCGGGGCCTGAGACGTCGCTCTGCCTCTGGGACTGCGACTGGTATTTCTCGATCGCGCGCGGCGGCTACCAGACCGCGCCCGATCCGGCGACCCTCTTCACCAATCTCGGCTTCTTTCCCGGTTTTCCGGCTCTTCTGGCCCTTGTTGCGCGGCTGACCGGGCTCCCCCTCAATGACGCCGCGGCGCTGGTCAATCCCGTCCTCTCGCTCGCTTTCTGCGTGCTGGCCGTGCGCTATCGCGCGACCCTGGGCCTCGCGAGCGGGGCGGAGGCGATGCTGTTTCTCCTCGCCTTCCTGCTGTCGCCGTGGAGCCTCTACAACCGCGTTCCCTACTCGGAAATGCTGTTCAATCTTGCGATCCTCGGCACCTTCGTGTGCTGGAAGGAGCGCCGGCTCGTCGGCGCAGCGGCGTTCGGCATCGTGCTGACGGCGACGCGGGTTTCCGGCGTCCTTCTGCCGCTCGTGCTTCTGGCGGGCCTCATCTACGAGGAGCGTTCCCGCTTCCTCGCCCTGCTGGTCGAGCCGGACGGTCGGGTGCGCACGCTCGCCCTCATGCCGCTCGGCATGATGGCGTTCCTCGTCTACCTCTACGTCCTCGTGGGCGACCCGCTGGCCTATTTTCACGCCCAGTCCCTCTCGTGGAACCAGGGGCTGCGCAACCCGGTGCGACTCTTCGCCGATGCGCTGCAGAGCGGACCGGTCGCGGTCTATGACGTCGTGCCGTTTGCCGTGGCCACCATCGGCCTCGCCGTCGGATGGCGCTTGCGGCGCATTCCCGGCGAGCTCGCGGTCTTTGCCTGGCTGGTGCCGGCGCTCTCCCTCTCGAGCGTGCCCGAGGGCCAGCCGCGCTATGCCCTTGGACTCTTTCCGCTCTATCTGCTCGTCCCGGCGCTGCCGAAATGGCTCGCCTGGCTCGTCGTGACCGGCCTCGCCATCGGTCAGTTCGTCTTCGTTTATTTCTGGCTCAAGCGCGTGCCCTGGCTGGTATGAGCTGGCGGACCCTCGAAACGCTCGGCTGGCTCGCGCTTTACCTCGGGTTCGCGGTCTTCGTGCTGATCGCCGACGCGATGACCCCGCTCTATCGCGCTGTGTTCGTGGAGAGAACCACCGCCGACTGGCTGCCGGATGCCGACCTGACTTACGTGCCGGGAACCACCATCAGCGGCGTTGTCCCATCTCCCTATTTCGGCGCCGGCTGGTGGCCCGCGGGGGCCGAGGGACGGTGGGGCAGGGGCGGCCGGAGCGTGCTGCGCCTGCGCCCGAGCGCCGATCTGCCGGCGGGCAGCCATCTTCGCGCGCAGCTGGGCGCCTTCCTCGCCGCGTCCTCACCGGCCACCATCGGTATTGCCGTCAACGGCACGACAATCGCGACGCTCCCCTTCGAGCCCCCCGGCCGCGCCCGCGCGATAGACCTGCCCCTGCCGATGTCGTTGCCCGCTGGCGAGCTGGTCGAGATCGTGCTGACCGATTCCGCCCCTTCCTCGCCGCTTGCCGCCCATTTCGGCGCCGATTCCGCCGTAAGAGGCGTGCGACTGCTCGAGCTGAGCATCGATCCACCGCCTTGAGCCGGGCGGGTTGCACTTTGCTAACCATCCCTCCGCTAGAGTGACTCCCGCGTTAAAGTAGCCGGGAGGCCGCCCGCGTATGAGGGGCGGCGCGTTATCATGTTCTCACGCGAGAAGAAAACGCCGATCGCCGAGTGGTGGTGGACGGTCGACCGCGAACTTCTCGTGGCCCTCGTGCTGCTCATTGCCTGCGGCATCGTGCTGAGCTTTGCGGCAAGCCCGGCGGTGGCCGAGCGGCTGCACCTGCCGTACTACTTCTTCATCGTCCGCCAGTGCGGATTCGCCAGTCCCTCGATCGCCGTGATGGTCGTGGCCTCGCTGCTGAGCGCCCGCCAGGTCCGCATCGCCGCCCTCGTGACGCTCGTGCTGAGCATCCTCGCGCTCTGGGCCACGCTCAAATACGGGGCGGAGGTGAAAGGGGCCCGCCGCTGGATCAGCGTGCTCGGTCAGTCGGTGCAGCCGTCCGAATTCGTGAAGCCGGCCTTCGCCATCATCGGGGCGTGGCTCTTTTCCGAGCGCATGGTCCGCAAGGACGTGCCGGGGCGGATCATTGCGAGCCTCCTCGTGCTGCCGATCGTGGGAGCGCTGGTCCTGCAGCCCGACGTCGGCCAGACCGCGCTCATCCTCGCGACCTGGGCGGCGCTGCTGTTCCTTTCCGGCATCTCCTGGTTCCTCATCTTCGGGCTGCTGGGCGGAGCGGTCGGGCTCGGCTACGGCGCCTATCTGCTCTTCCCCCACGTCTCGAGGCGCATCGACAGCTTCCTCAACCCCGAAGGCGGCGGCAACACCTACCAGGTGGACAAGGCGCTGAACTCGCTGCTCGAAGGCGGCTGGTTCGGTCGCGGCCCGGGCGAATCCATCGCCAAGAAGTTCATCCCGGACGCCCACGCCGACTATGTCTTCTCGGCCGCCGCCGGGGAATTCGGGCTGCTCTTCTGCCTCGTCCTGGTGGGGCTCATCTGCTTCATCGTGGTGCGCGCGCTCATTGCGGCCCAAAAACAGGCAAACCTCTTCAACCGTCTCGCCGCCTCGACGATCGCCATCCAATTTGGGCTGCAATCGGCGATCAATCTGTGCGTCAACCTCAACCTGATTCCCCCCAAGGGCATGACGCTCCCCTTCGTTTCGTATGGCGGCACCTCGATGATCGCGATTGCTTTCGGCATGGGCCTGATGCTGGCGATGACCCGCAGCCGGCCGGAAGCACGCATGGCCTCCGGCCTGCCGGTCTACCGCGCCCACGTTCCTGCGCCGGCCGAGTGACCAGGCTCCCCCGGGGCGTCGGCAGCACATGAGCACGGTCGTCCTGATGGCAGGGGGCACGGGCGGGCACCTGTTCCCCGCCATGGCGCTGGCCCAGGAACTGGGCCGGCGCGGGCACGCCATCCATCTCGTGACGGACGAGCGGGTCGCCGGCTATGGCGACAGCTTTCCGGCGCGGGAGGTGCACGTCGTGCCCTCGGCGACGCCTTCCGTCCGCGACCCGGTGAAGCTCGCCCGGGCGGTCGCCCGGCTGGGCTGGGGCACCATGGTGGCCTGGGGCACCCTCGGCGGCATCCGCGCCGATGTCATGGTCGGCTTCGGCGGCTATCCCACGGTTCCGCCCTTCCTCGCCGGCCGGCTGCGCGGCGTGCCCGGCATCCTCCACGATTCGAATGCCGTCCTCGGCCGCGCCAACCTGCTCCTCGCCCGCTATGCCAACGCACTGGCGCTCTCGTTTGAAAACACCAGGCGCGCCGAGCCCTTTGCCGCCAAGATCGTCATCACCGGCAACCCGGTGCGCGACCGGGTGCGCGCCGTCGCCGATCGCCCCTTCCCACCCCTGAAGCCCGGCGAGCCGGTGCGGTTGCTGGTCGTCGGCGGCAGCCAGGGCGCGCGGGCCTTCGCCGACCTCGTGCCGCCCGCCATTGCGCTGCTGCCGGCGGACTTGCGCTCCCTGCTGCTCGTGACGCAGCAGTGCCGGCGCGAGGATCTCGACCGGGTGGCCGAGGCCTATCGGCAGGCCAAGGTCTCGGTCGAGCTCCAGGCGTTCTTCACCGACCTGCCCGAACGCATGGCCGACAGCCACCTCGTCATCTCGCGTTCGGGGGCGAGCACGGTCACCGAGCTCTGCGTCATCGGCCGGCCGGCAATCCTCGTGCCCTTGCCCGGCGCCATCGATGCCGACCAGAAGAACAACGCGCTCGTGCTCGACCGGGCAGGGGGCGGCTGGATCGCCGAGCAGGCGAGCCTCACGCCACAGGTTCTGGCAGACCGGCTGGCGGGCCTTCTTGCGGCTCCCGCGCAACTGTCGGCGGCCGCTGCGATCGCGAAATCCCTTGGCCGGCCGGATGCCGTTGCACTTCTGGCCGATTTGGCCGAAAAGCTCGCCGCCGGCAGAAGCCGCGCCGCCAAACGCCTGGGAGAACCCGCATGAAGATGCCGCGCAACATCGGCCCGGTGCATTTCATCGGCATCGGCGGCATCGGCATGAGCGGCATCGCCGAGATCCTGCACAACCAGAACTATGCGGTGCGCGG
>DASZTU010000021.1:0-16849 GCA_035547975.1 Devosiaceae bacterium
CCTTGGCGATAGGTCACAAGTTTCATTGGTCGTCCCTGGATAAAAGGTGGTTCAGGCGGCGAGCTTGACGGCGCCGCCGCCGGCCGGAATCTCGATCGTTGCGCCCGGTTCGAGGACGAGCGAACGCGGCACTTTGTGCCCCTTGGCCGCAAGGGCCGCGAGGTGCTGCTCGAAGGCGCCGACATCGGGATCGCCCGCGTCGAGATAATGGCAGGGCAACACCGTCTCGAGCCCGAGCCACTCGGCCGCCAAGGCTCCCTCATAGGGCGACATTTCGGCGGTGAGCATGCGGCCCGGCATGGGGTTCCAGGCGGCCACTTCGTGCGGATTGGCAATGCCGATCGCCCCGATCGTCGGCCGATAGAGCTCGGCCTGCAGCTTCATGTCGGAAAAGATCGCGGTATCGCCATAGTGGTAGAACCGCACCCCCTCGTCGGCATAGACGACGAAGGCCATCGGCACGCCCGAGGCAAAGGTGCCGTCGGGCATCGCGATCTGCGACCAGTGGTGGCATTCGACGGGCTGCACCTCGATGCCGGCGACCTCGACGCGGATGCCCCAGGTGGTGGCGCGGATCCTGGTTCCGTCGATGCCCCTGGCCTTGAGGTAGGCCTTCACCTCGCCGCCGCAGATCACCGGGCAATCATATTTCCGCATGATCGCTTCCGTGTCGCCGAAGTGATCGATCGCCGCATGGCTGACGATCACGAGGTCGACGTGGTCGAAGCTGTCGTGCTTGACCGGGCTCGCCGGATTCCGGTCGAGGAACGGGTCGAGCAGGATGCGCTTGCCGGCGCGGGTCACGATCTCATAGGCGGCGACGCCGAAAAAGCGGATGCGGGTGGTGGGAGCTAAGGGCATGGCCGGGTTCCGAATTCGGAGGGGAAGGGCCGCACCCGGCGGGCGCGGCCCCGGACGATCACTTCGGCATCGCCGCGATGATCTTGTCGACGTTGTCCTTGGTGACGGCCAGCACGCCGGTATCGACGTTGACCGGAATGGGCGTCCCATCCCATCCGCTGAGGCCGTTGGTGGTGAGGCCGTTGTGGTTGAAGTCGTAGAGGAGCTTGAAGGCGTAGTAGGTGAAGAGCTCCCGGTTCTGCACGATGATGGTGTTCACCGAGCCGTCCTTGAGCGTCTTGAAGAAGTCGGGGGTCTGCTCCATTGCGGTGACCACGACCTTGCCGGTCGCGCCCGCCTCGTTGAGGGCCTGGACGATGCCGGCACCCGATTCCGAGTCGAACCCGGCAATGGCGCCGATGTCGGGGTGCGCCGCGAGCAGCGCCGCGGTCACCTGCGCCGCCTTGGCGGAATCGCCCCCATCGTCCTCGTTGGCGACCAGCTGATACTTGTCGCCGGCCGCCTTTAGGGTGTCGGTGAAGCCTTTGACCGCGTGCTGCATGTTGTCGGCGTTGATGATCGACATCATCGCGACCTTGCCGCCGTCCGGCAGCGCCTTGATGATCGCCTTGGCCTGCTCGCGCCCGATCGTTTCCCAGTTCGTGCCGATGAAGGCGAGGCGCTTGGAATTGGGCAGGTCGGCGTCGTCGACCACGGTCGGCACCTTGTTCTCGATGCACTTGTCCACCGAGGCCGCGAGGGAGGGATCCCAACCCACGACGGAGACGCCGGCCGGATGCTGGGCGCAGACCTCGTCGATCGCCGCAATGAAGGCGGCGAGATCGATGGTGGTCGGGCCGGCAATGCGCAGCTTGATCCCGAGCTGTTCGGCCACCTGCTTCATGCCGCGATAGTCCGAGCGGACGAACAGCGGCAGCGTCGAATTCTGCGAGATCCAGTAGTAGGTCTCCTTGGCATCGGCCGGACCGAACTCGGTTTCCGCCGCATAGGCGGCGCCCGTCATGTAGCCGGCGGCGGCGAGGCCGAGGGCGGCAAGCATCAATCTCATCTTCATACCAGTCCTCCCTGTTGTGACGTTGTTAGCCACGGTGCGTTTGCTTGAAGCGGTCGAGCGAGACCGCGAGTAACAGCACAAGTCCGATGATGATGTTCTGCCAGAACACCCCCACCCCGTTGATGATCAGGGCGTTCTGGACGAGGGCGATCAGCAGCACGCCGAGCACGCCGCCGATGATTGAGCCTTCCCCGCCGCGCAGGCTCGCCCCGCCGAGTACGGCCGCGGTGATGACCGAAAGCTCGACGCCGATGCCGGCCGAGACCACGGCCGAGTTGAGGCGTGCCGCGGCGAGCACCCCGGCGAGGCCCGCGAGCGCGCCCATGATGACGAAGCCGAGCAGGATCAGCCGGTTGACGCGGATGCCCGAAAGCTGCGCCGCCCGCGCATTGCCGCCGATGAAATAGAACTGGCGGAAGATGCGGGTGCGCGCCACCGCCCACCAGCCGACCACGACGACCAGGAGCGCCACCCAGAAGGGCGACTGGAAGCCGAGGAACACCACCTGCCCGTAGGCCTTGAAACTGTCCCCGATCGACATGATGCCGGTTCCGGAGATGAGCTGCGTGCCGCCCCGGTAGATGGCCATGGTGGCGAGCGTCGTGATCAGCGCGTTGATCTGGACGCGGGTGACGATGTAGCCGTTGACGAGGCCGGCCACGGCGCCCGTGGCGATCCCCACCAGGATGGACGGAATGGTGGGCCATCCCCACCACGTAAAGGCGACGGCGGCCATGACCCCGGCGAGCGCGAGGGTCGAGCCGATCGAGAGATCGAAGGCCCCGGCGATCATCAGGAGCATCATGCCGGTCACGAGAATGCTCGCCTGGGCCGCGTTGAGCAGCACGGCCGACATGTTGTAGGCGGTCGGGAAATTGTTGGGATAGACGATCGCCATCCCGGCGCTCAGGAGCACGATCAGGACGAGCAGGGTGAGTTCGCGCGAGTTGGCGAGCGCTCTGAGGCCCCGGCCGAACAGATTGCCGCGCCCAACAAGAGCCGCGCTGCGCATCCCCGACTTCTGCATCGTCGCCTCGCTCATCATGCCGCTCCCCTCAATTCGCTCGTTGCGTGGCGTGTCGCGAGGCGCACCACAGCTTCCTCGGTTGCGGTTGCGCCTTCGAGCTCACCCACGGTGCGGCCGTTGGCCATCACCAGAATCCGGTCGGCGAGGGTCAGCACCTCGGGCAGGTCGGACGACACCACGAGGATCGCGAGGCCCCGGTCGCGCAGGTCGCGGAGGATCCGGTAGATTTCGGCCCGCGCGCCAACATCGACGCCGCGGGTCGGCTCGTCGACGATCAGCACGCGCGGATCCGGGGCCAGCCACTTGGCGAGCAGGACCTTCTGCTGGTTGCCGCCCGAGAGATTGCCGACCAGCTGCCGGCTGCTGGGCGTCGCGATCTTGAGCGCCTCGATGAAGCGTTGCGCCAAGGCCTCGCTCGCGCGCTCCGAAACGATGCCGGAGGGGGAAACCTTTTCCAGCACGGCGGCCGAGACGTTTTCGACGATCGAGCGCTCGAGGAAGAGCCCGGCGTCCTTCCGATCCTCGGGCATCATCGCGACGCCCGCCGCGATCGCGTCCCATGGGCCGGTATGGGTCACGGCCTTGCCGTCGAGCTCGATCGTGCCACCCGTCGGCTGGCGGGCGCCGAAGATCACCTCGCAGGTTTCGGACCGGCCCGAGCCGATGAGGCCGGCGAGGCAGACGATTTCGCCCGCCCGCACCGTAAAGCTCACATCCTCGACGAACGGCCGCGCCGCGAGATGCTCGACCCTGAGGCGAACCGGTCCCGCCGGGGGCGTTTCCACCCGGGCGAACAGCACCTCGCGGCCGACCATCAGGCGGATCAGCTCGTCGGGGCTGGTCTGCGCCACGGCGCGGTCGCCGGTCACCCGCCCGTCCTTGAGCACGGTCACCGTGTCGCAAAGCTCGAATATTTCGACCAGCCGGTGCGAGATATAGATGATCGCGACACCCCGGCTCCGGAGCGTGCGCACCACCTCGAAGAGGCGCGCCGTCTCGGCCTGGGTGAGCGCGGCCGTCGGCTCGTCGAGCACCAGCAGCTTCACCTCGCGCGACAGCGCCTTGGCGATTTCGACGATCTGGGCCTGCGCCGAGGAAAGCGAGCGCACGGCGGCGCGCGGATCGATGTTCGAGCCGAGCCGCTCCAGCAGTTCCCGGGCGCGCTGCTCCATCCGGCGGCGGTCGACCATGCCGAGGAAGCCGGTCGGCGCGTGCCCGGCAAAGATGTTTTCGGCGACCGAGAGGGTCGGCACCAGCGATCCCTCCTGGTGGACGATCGCGATCCCGAGATGGCCGGCCTGCCGCTCGTCGATCCCCGTGATGTCGATGCCGTCGAGCGAGATGCGCCCGGCATCGAGCGGATAGACGCCGCCGATGATCTTGCCGAGGGTGGACTTGCCCGCCCCGTTCTCGCCGAGCAGGGCATGGACTTCCCCCGCCCGCACGGTCAGCGAAACGCCGGTCAATGCGTTGACGCCCGGAAAGCTCTTCGAGCAGTCCGCAACCACCAATCGCTCCGATCCGGCGCCCGCCGCGCTCATTTTGCGGCGCTCGCGAGATAGGCCTCTTCGAGGCTCCTGATCAGCCAGACCATGGCGTCGTTGAAGGGCGTGGCGATGCCATGCCGCCTCCCCCCTTCGACAATGGCCCCGTTGATCACGTCGATCTCGGTGCGACGCCTGGCCTCGACATCCTGCAGCATCGACGCCTTCGCGCCCACGGCGCGCTGGATGACGCCGGTGATCGCCGACCAGCGCTCATCCCGGTCGAGATTGATGCCCTGGGCCCGGGCGACGGCGACGGTCTCGTCGAGCAGCCGCTCCATCAGGTCCATCGTGCCCTGGTGCTGCCCGAGCTCGTGCGCGAAGAACCGGAGCAGACCCGCCGTCGGGAGCGTGCAGACGTTGAGGGCGAGCTTCTTCCAGATCTCGTCGAGCACGCGCGGCGCGATGGTCGCCTCGAGGCCGGCGCCGCGCAGGGCGTCGGCGACCTTCCCGAGCCGCGGCGTCTCGCCCCCCTTGATCTCCCCGAGATAGGTCATGCCGACCCCGGGATGCTTGACGTGACCGGGCGCGAGGAGCGTTGCCGAGTGGTAGGTCAGGCCGACGATGAGCGGCTCCTCGCCGATGACCGAGGCGATGCGCGGCGCGTTGCCCCAGCCGTTCTGGAGGGAGAGCACGACCGTCTCGGCGCCGATCATCGGCCTGGCGGCGGTGATCGCAGCCTCCGTATGGTAGCACTTGACGAAATTGACGATCAGATCGACCGGCCCGACCGAACCCGGATCATCCGAGGCGCGGACGGGGATCGTTATGGTCGAGCCGTCCTTTTCCTCAATTTTCAGCCCGCCGCCATTGATCGCCTCGACCGCCGGCCGCGAGACGTCGATGAGCGTCACGTCCTCGCCGGCGCGCGACAAATAGCCGCCGAACAGGCCCCCCATGGCGCCGCCGCCACCCAGCACTGCGACCTTCATTAGCAGGCCCCCTCCATCGCGGCAAAGCACCAGTGTTCGCGGGCGAGCCCGCGTTGCAAAACGGATGTCAATGTCAGAACCCTCTAGCCGGACGTGCCGGAATGCCCCGCCTTGTGGCGATGTAGGCCTGACGCTATGTTGCAGTCAGGATGTTGTCAAGCATGATGGTATGATAGGTCGTCAGGTGCCGGAACCAATTGTCATCGATCGCCGTAAGCTCTTCGAGCAGGTTGCAGCGCATCTGGAGCGCCAGATTCTCTCGGGAGAGCTCAAGCCCGGGGACCGCCTGCCGCCGGAGCGGGATTTGCGCGAGCAGTTCGGCGTGGGCCGCCCGGCGATCCGCGAGGCGCTGATAACCCTCCAGCGCACCGGGCTGATCGAGATCGGCAACGGGGCGCCGGCGCGGGTCGCCATGCCCACGGCGCACGGCGTTCTCGCCGGGCTGATGCCGGCGGTGCAGCAGCTCATTTCCAATGCCGAGGGGCAGCGGCAGCTCCAGGGCGTGCGGCTCTTCGTCGAGGTCGGCCTCGTCCGCCACGCGGCGGCCCACGCCACCGACGAGGACCTCAAGCGGATGAAGGAGGCGCTGGCCGCCAACCGGCGCTCCATCGGCGACCGCGACGCCTTCATCGCAACCGACGTCGCCTTCCATTTCACCTTCGCCGAAACCATGCACAACGCCGCCTTCCTCGCGCTGCATGAAGCGATGTCGACCTGGTTGCGCGAGCAGCGCCGGATTGCGCTTTTGGATCCCGGCGAGGACAAGGCCAGCTACGAAGCGCACCGGAAGATCTACGACGCGATTGCCAAGCGCGATCCGGACGCCGCCGAGAAGGCCATGCGCTTCCACCTCGAGAGCGGCTACGCGGCCTTCTGGCGGCGCTACGGCTCGGACGCCCAGCCCGAGGACTAACTCCGCGCCGCGGGACGCCACGATCCGCATGAGGCCCGCCCCTCACCTCCGGCGGGTGAGGAGCAGCAGCCAGTCCTGCATGTGCGGCAATGTCGGGCCGCGCCAGGTGCCGTCGCTCGCCGCGACCGGCCCGATCTCGTGCCGCTCGAAGCTGATCGGGTTGATATAGGCCGCCTCGTATTCGCCATCCGGCTCGAGGTCGCGCACGAGGGGGCCGTCCCAGTGGTAGAAGCGCACCGGCAGGTAGACCAGCCGAACTTCCCCCGGAACGCCCGCCGCGAAGGCACGCGGCGCGACCGGATACGCCTCGGCGCCCCAACGCAGGCGGATTTCGGCCCATTCCGGATGCGGCTCGAAGCGTTCATACCCGAGGCTCGCGAGGAGCGCATGGCCCTGCGCCACCTGCTGCGCCCCCGGAAAACCGAGCGCCTCGTCCCAGAACACCGCGTCATAGGCACCGCCGTCGGGACGGTCGCCCGTCGGCCGACGCCGGTCGTTGGCCTGGAAGATGCCGGCCGCGCCATAGGTGTAGCCGCCCGCACCCGACAGCATGCTGGTCCAGAACGAGTAGCGCTGCACGTCGGCGAGGTTGGTCCCGGCGTGCCCCTCATAAGGCGGCTCGGCATTTACGATGATCTTGCCGGGAAATCTGGCGCGGCCCCCGGCGAGCGACTGCAGCGCGTTTTGCGGCGCATTGGGCAGGTGCCCCGGCTGGATCATGAAGAAATCGAGCGACTGCGGGTCTTCAGTGTCGTCCCAGGAATTGCGCCGCGGGTGGAGCGTGATCGGCCGGTGATAGGGATCGGACGCGCGGACCTGCCGCGCGATCGTGGGCCAGAGGGCGCGCAGCGCCGCCGTTTCACCCGCCGGGTCCTTCGAGAGGTAGTAGGGCATCGCCCCCTCGCCCGCGAGGCACCAGATCACCGGCCAGGCGGCGTAGCGGGCGACGAGATAGCGCCAGTGCGCGCGCATGCGCTCGGCGCCCATGAACATCGCATGGTAGCCCCAGCTGCCCAGGATGCAGGGCACGAGCCCCGCCTCGATCATGGTCGAAAGGCGCCGGTCGACGGCATCGAAGAAGGCCGGGTTGATCGATGCATAGCCCTCGCGCCAGGGGCTGCCGCCCGCATTGGCGTCGCGCCCGTCGAAGGGCGTCGTATCGGGCGGAAAGCCGACGACGATCTGCGCGACGGTAAACCCCTGCCGGATGCGGTGATCGACCAGCCGGCCGAAATCCTCCGGCCAGGCGACCCGCTCGCTGCTCTGCATCCACCAGGTGTCGCCGAGCCAGTAGAACGGCGTGCCGTCGGCGTGGCAGAAGGCCTGCCCATCGGCGCGCATGGCGACGGGCCCGTGGCGGCGCAGGGCGTTCGCCTCCCCCTCCGGCACGGCTTCCGCATTGAGGACGGCCGAGCGCCCATGGAGGCCCGCATCGGCCGGCTCGCTGCACTCGGTGCGGATCGACCAGCGGCCGGCTCTCGGCACGGCGATCCTCAGCGTCCATTTGGCGCCGCCGCCCCAGAAGGCGGGAACGCTGAGGCTGGTGCCGTCGTCCCCGGTCACGATCGCCATTACCTCAACTTCCGACCAGGGATCGGCGTAGTCGCGGGCGCTGGCGAGGTGCCATTCCACCGCCTGATGAACCTTGGTCTCGAGGACCGTCTCGGGTTGGTGGGTCAATTCGTTCTCCCGGGGGCTGCCGGTTGCGGTTGCGCTACTTGCGGATGACGAGGACGTAGTCGAGCGGATGGCCGTCGGCGTCGCGTCCCTCCGGCGCGGCAAAGGAATTCCCTGTGGCGCCGGCCGGCTGCCAGCCCCCCGTCCGCGGGTCGAACCACTGGGCCTCCCCGCCCGTCGCCGCGACCTGCGCCCGTCCGCCCGCCGGAAAGTAGATCACGGCCGTTCCCTGCGCCGAGGCCAGCGCCAGCGGCCGGTGGCCGGGTGCGAATTCGCCCGCGACCAGGTCGGGCGCCTTCCCGAGGGTGTGGAACGGCACGTCCCGGGTGAGAAATTTTTGCAGTACGACGATGTCGGCGACGCCCGGCAGATCCTTGTCGAGCTCCATCCACGGCCCCCAGGAATACTCCTGGCCATTGATGATCCCGAGCGCCTGCGTCACCCCGCGCCAGGCGCTGCGCCGCGTATGTTCCCGGAAGCAGAACTCGTGATGCGGCAGCTTGTTGGGGTAGCTCGGATTGCGCTCATAGCCCCACTCCGCGAAGATGGCGGAGCCGTGCCATCCCGCAAACGCGCGCCCGATCGATTCCTCGATTCCCGCCGCGAGCCAGCTGTCCTCCTTGCCGCGCGCACCCCATTCCTGGAACATCACATTGTCGATGGCTTCGGGATCGGCGCGGAAGCGTTCGGCAAAGGGCGGCACGCGCGGCCCGTTGTGCACGCTCGAGACGTGCTGGTGCGGCGAAAAACTCTTGTACCAGCGGCCGATGCGCATCGCCCACCGGTCGGCCGCGACTTTCCAGTTCCAGTCCCCGTTGGGGTAGTATTCGTACTCGTTGAGCGGCGTCCAGAAATAGACGCAGTTGTAGGCGTCGTATCGCGCGAAGAGGTAGCGCAGCCAGAGTTCCTCCCATTCGGCGGTGAACCATGTCCGATGGTTGAAAGGAAACTCGAAGCCCCAGGCCTCCATGATCATTTCGAGGCCGAGGTCGCCTTTCGCCTCGATCGAGTTGACCGTGCGGTCGATCGACTGGAACCAGTCGAGATTGAACCGGTCGAAGCGCGGCGCCGAGCGGCTGCCGCCCCATGGCCACATATTGCGGGTCTGCCACTCGAAATCGCCATCCGGCGGGTGGAACTCGCTGCTCGTCAGCCGCACGCGGAATAGGTTGTGGCCCTGGTGCCGGCGGCGTTCGATGAAGCCCTCGACGTCGCCGCCGCAATAGGCCATGCCGAAGAGGTCGTAGACGGTATCGCCGATGGCGAGGAAGGGCTCGCCGTTCTCGAACCTGAACCCCCAGGCCTCGCCCGGCGTCGACTTGAGAAAGCCCCGCGGCTTGCCGCCCTCGACCGTGAACCGGCCCGACTCGGCAAAATCGGAATTGCCGGGGCGCGAGCGGACGCTGTAGCGCCATTCGCCCGCCTCGCCCGGATTGAAGCGGATGCGCCAGGTCTGGTCGCCGTCGTAGAACCCGGGCATCACGAACTCGCGCCCGCCCGGGCTCGTGAAGACGCCTTCGACGAGCACGTCCGCGAACGGGCTGGCATAGGGTCGGGCCGAGCGCAGCGACCATTCACCGACCGTTCGCTGCTGAAGCGCGGAGGGACCGGGCATTGAGAAGTCTCCAGATGCTGGGAGTCAGCCCTTGACGGCGCCGGCGGTGAGGCCGGTGACGAAATAGCGCTGCAGGAAGAGGAAGATGATGAGGACCGGGATGATCGAAATGACCACCCCGGCCATGAGCAGGGTGTACTGGGAGGAATGCTCACCCTGGAACTGCATGAGCCCGAGCGGGACGGTCCGCTGGTCCTTGCTGCTGATCAGCACGAGCGCCAGGAGGAACTCGTTCCAGGTGGCGAGGGCGTCGATGATGGCGAGCGCCGCGAGGGCGGGGAGCGAGAGCGGCAGCATGAGCTGCCAGAAGATGCGCCACTCCGAGGCCCCATCGACCCGCGCGGCCTCGAGCAGTTCATTGGGAACCAGCCGGAAGAAGCCGCGCAGCACGAGGATCTGGAGCGGCAGCCCGAAAGCGATGTAGGGCGGCATCAGCGCGAGCAGCGTGTTTGAAATCTGCAGCTGCCGCATCATCACGACCAGCGGTTGCAGCGCCACCTGCACCGGGACGGCGAGCCCGATCAGGAAGAAGAGGAAGATCGGCCCGTTCAGCCGGAACCTGAGCTTGGCCAGCGGATAAGCCGCGAGCGCCGCAATGGCGATGCCGAGCGGCACCTTGGTCAGGATCACGAAGAGGCTGTTCTTGAAGTAGATGGAGAAATCGCCCGCGGCCCAGGCTTTGACGAAGTTGTCCCAGTAGATCTTCTTCGGCCAGGAGAAGATGCCGCCGGAGAGCAGGTCGCCCTGCCCGCGCAGCGAGGTCGAGATGACCGCAAAGATCGGCAGCATCCAGAGCAGCGCCAGGATCGTCAGCGCGGCGAGCAGCAGCCCATTGTGGAGACGGCGGGTCGAGGTGACGCTCTCGGTGAACATTCAGTCCCTCGACATGTGCCGGATGTAGGGAACGGCGATGACGAGGATGATCACGGCGATCAGCCAGGCGAGCGCCGCTCCGTACCCCGCGTGGTAGTACTGGAAGGACTGGAAATACATCCAGGTACCGAGGACCTGCGTCACCCGGCCGGGGCCGCCATAGGTCATGGTGTAGATGAGGTCGAACACCTTGAAGCCGCCGATCACGGCGAGCGAGAGAACGACGACGTGGCTCTCGCGCAGGCCCGGCATCGTCACGTTGAGGAACGATTGCCAGGCATTGGCGCCATCGATGCGCGCCGCCTCGTAGTACTCGCGGCTGATCGACTGCAGGCCCGCAAGGTAAAGGATCATGGGAAACCCGACGCTCGCCCACACATAGGTGGCGAAAGCGGAGGGGAACGCCGTGTCGAAGCCCGAAAGCCACGCCCCCGCGAACCGGCCGAGGCCGATGGATTTGAGGATGAGGTTGATGACCCCGAAATTCGGGTTGTACATCCAGCTCCAGATGAGGCCCACGGCCACGAGCGGCAGCACCGCCGGAGCGTAGAAGATGGTCCGGAAGACGATCGTGCCCCGTAGGCCTCGGTTCAGCGCCAGCGCCAGGATGAGGCCGATCGAGGTCGGGATGATGAGGCACCCCAGCGTCCAGAACAGGTTGTTGAGGAACGCCAGGCGCGCCACCTCATCGTCCCGGAAGATGGCGATGTAGTTGGTGAGGCCGACGAAATTCATCGTCGCCGACATCCCGTCCCACTCGAAGAAGCTGGTGTAGAGCGAAACCAGCATCGGATAGACGAGGAAGCCGATGTAGATGACAAGGGCGGGCGCGAGGAAAAGGTAAGGGGTCAGCGCCCCCTTGCTCAGAGCCTTTCGACGGGCCCGCACCTCGACCGTGGTGCGGGTTTCGCTGAGGACTGCCATGTTCCGCTGGCCCCTGATGGGCTCCGCCGGGCGGGAGCGATACCCGGCGGAGCAGTCGGAAATAAGGTCAGGCTGGCTGCTTGGCCTTCCAGGCCTCGGCGCGCTGCTGCATCAGCTTGGCACCATCGGCGGGGCTGATCTTTCCTGCGACGATCCCGTCCTGCACTTCGAAGTAGCTGTCCATCAGTTCCTTGACGAAGGCCTGGTCAGTCGGCGGATAGGCCGGACGGTCGGACTGCACGATCTCCACGATCTTGCAGGTGAGCGGCACCTTCGAGCAGTCGGGCGTGTTGCCGATCAGGGGCGAGCCCTGGAAGGCTTCGGGATGTGCCTTTTGCACGTCGACGGTCGAAATGTAGTCGATGAACGTCGCCGCTTCGTCAGGGTGCTTGGAGCCCTTGGCGATCATCCACTGCTCCGGGAAGGCGGAGTAGCGATCGGGCGCGTGGTCGGTCGGAGGCAGGAAGAAGTCCCAGTTGCTTTCATCCTGCTGGTCCGCGGCGAGCGTGGCCTCGAACCAGGGCCCCTCCATGATCATCGCGGCATTGCCCTGGTAGACGGGGATGCGCGCATCGGTCGGATCGACGTTGAGGTAGTTGGGCACCAGCCACTTCTTGTCGGTCCAGTCCTTGAGCCGCTGGTAGGCGGCGACGACGCAGGGCTGGTCCCAGCTGGCGGTCAGGTGGTTGAGATCGTCATGCACCTGCGGCCCGCACGTCCCCTCGAGGAAGTAGTCGACGAGGCGCATCACGTGCCAGCCGTATTTGCCGCCGGTCGATGCGCAGGCGATGTTGTCCTTGGCCAGCGTCTCACAGAAACTCTCGAGTTCCGCATAGGTCTTCGGCAAGGACAGGTTGTGGTCCTTGATGATGTCGGTGCGATAGAAGAACCCCATGCCCTGCCCGTGCAGGGGCACGCCGTAGCTCTTACCGTCGAACTTCAGCCGGTCGACGATCCACTGCGGGAATTTCTTGCCCCAGTCGTATTTGGCGTAGTCGTCGTCGATGGGACGCACCTGATCCGCCTTGATGAACGGCTCCGACTGCGAGCCGCCCCACATGAAGAAGACGTCCGGCGGATCGCCGCTCGCCATGGCGGTGCGCAGCACGTCCGGATAGACCGCCGCGCCGCTGCCGGCCGTCGCCTCCATCTTCACCTCGATATTCGGGTGCGACTTGGCAAAGTCGTCCAGAACCGGCTGCCAGGCCTCCTGCCCATTGGCGTCGAAAACCGTTGCTAGCCGCAGGGTGACCTTGTCCTGCGCGATGGCCGGCGCAGCACCGATGGCGAGCACCGTCATTGCCACGATCAATGATTTCATCGGGTGTCCCTCCCTAGGACGCCGAACCCCTTTGCGGTTCGCGGTATGCTCATTACACCACTTGGTTGGCGCGGGCAACGCTCTTTCGGTCGCCGGCGGGTTCGATCTGGTCATTTGGTGCCCCGATCGAGGAGACGCCGAACCACGTCCGCCGGCAGCCGGTTCGTGGGTTGGCCGATGAGGATGAAGGCGAGCTTTGCGATCTCCTCGACCTCCTCGGCGGCATAGACGGCGCTGTCGAGGTCGGCGCCGGAGACCACCGGCCCATGGTTCGCAATCAGCACCGCCGCGCTTTCGGGGACGTGCCGCAGGAGGTGCGGCACGGCTGCGTCGGTGCCCGGGTCGCTGTAGGGAATGAGCGGCACGCGCCCTGCCCGCATCAGCACGTAGGGCGTGAGCGGCGGGAAGACGTCCGTGGCATCGAGATCCGCCCGGCAGGACCACGCCGTGGCATAGGTCGAATGGAGGTGCACGACGGCGCCCGCGGCCGGCCGGCCCTGGTAGTAGGCAAGGTGCAGCGGCACTTCCTTGCTGGGCTTGTCGCCGCTGACCGGCCGCCCGGCGGGATCGAGCTTGGCGAGCCTGGCAGGATCGAGGAGACCCAGGCACGAATTGGTCGGGGTGATGAGAAACCCATCCTCGAGCCGAACGGAAATGTTCCCGGAGGAGCCGCTCGTCAGGCCCCGCTCGAAAATGGATCGCCCCCAAAGGCAGAGGCGCTCGCGAAGATCGGTCTCAGTGGTCATTCGCCTTCGTTCCCAACACGGCCAGCGCGCGCTCGAAAAAGTCGAGCTGCCCGAAATTTCCCGATTTGAGGGCCAGCGCCAGGGGGCGCTCCCGGCGGCGCGCAACGAGGACGGGGACGCCGGGCGCGATCTCGGGCCCGATCTCGAACTGGCGCGCATCGAGCGCCGAGACCACCGCCCCCGAGGTTTCGCCGCCCGCGACCACGAGCTTGGTCGCTCCCTCCTCAACCAATCGCCGGGCTAGCGATCCGAAGAGCGCGTCGAGCGCCGCCGATACACGCTCGCGTCCATGCCGCTGCTGGGCGTCGGCGACCCGGTCCGGGTCGGCGGAGGAAAAGATGATGGGCGCGTCCCGGCGATGGCTGGCCGCGAACGCGACAAGAGCATCCTCAACCGGAGCGCCCGCCATGAGCCCGTCGACATCGATCTCGGCCGCCGGATGGTTGGCGCGGAACGCCGCGACCTGCGCCCGTGTCGCGGGCGAACAGCTCCCGGAGAGCACGACGGCAGGACCGGCCGTCCCGGCAAAGGCCGTCTGCCCGCCGAGAGGCAGGCCGCGCCGGCGATAGTTCTGGGGGAGGCCCATCGCGACGCCCGAGCCACCGGTGATCAGCGGCGCATCGGCTGCCGCTTCCCCGATCGTGAGGAGATCGGCGTCGCTTATCGCGTCCACGACGACCAGCGTCTCCCGCCGTTCGGCGAGCGCCTGGCGCAGCTTTTCCGGTCCGGCGGCAACGATGCTCTCGTCCACGAGCCCGACCTCGCCCCGGCACTGCCGCGCGAGCCAGCGGCGAATATCGGGGTCGGTCATCGGGTTGAGCGGGTGGTGCTCCATGCCCGATTCATTCAACAGCCGGCCTTTGACGAAGAGATGGCCGAAATAGACCGTCCGGCCGTTCTCCGGCAGCGCCGGACAAACGACGACGCCCTTGGCGCCCAGCCGCTCGGCCAGCGCCTCGGCAACCGGGCCGATGTTCCCCGCCGGGGTCGAATCGAAGGTCGAGCAGTACTTGAACAGGAACTGCCGGCAGCCCTGCGCCTCGAGCCACTGGAAGGCGGCAAGGGACTGCAGCACCGCTTCGATCGCCGGTATCGACCGCGACTTGAGCGCGATGACGCCGGCCTGCGCCGCGCTGGCGCCCGGTTCGGGAACGCCGATCAGCAGCTCGGTTCGCATTCCGCCCCGGGAGAGCATCGCCGCGACGTCGCTCGCACCGGTGAAATCGTCGGCAATGACTCCGAGGATCATCGTCAGGCTCGCTCCAGGTGCATATCAAGACGCGTCAGGCCGTCAAAAACACCGCCTTGTGCAGGGCGCCGGGATTGTCGCCGAGTTTTGCAAAGACCTCCGGGGCCTGCGCGAGGGCGAACTGCGAGCCGATCTCCGGGTAGCGAATTCGGCCGCTCGCCAGGAGCTCGAGGCTCTCGGGAAAGCAGGCGGTGGAAGCGCGCGAACCGACGATCGTCATTTCCTTGCGGGTGAAGTCGAGGCCCGGGAACGTCACGCCGGTGCCCTTCTTGACGAGGCCGACGATGACGATCCGTCCGCCCGCGGCCACGTAGTCGACGGTCTTTTCCATCACCCCCGCATTGCCCGTGGCTTCGATGACGACCGGCATGCCCTCGCCATTGGTCAGCCGCATGATCTCGTCGAAAAAGCCTTCGCCGGCGGGAATCGGCGTCGCGCCGAGTTGCGCGGCGGTTTCGAGCCGTTCCGGCAGCACGTCCGAGATGTACGTCCGGGCACCCCGTGCGTTGGCGACCTCGACCAGGGCGAGCCCGATCGGGCCGGCGCCGAGGATGAGCACGGTATCGTCGGCGGTCACGGCGCCCCGACGGCAGGCCTGGACCCCGATCGCCACCGGCTCCGTGAAGCTCGCCTTATAGGCGCTCATCCCGTCGGGAATGGCGAAGAGCTTTTCGACCGGCGCAATCACGTGGTCGGCAAAGCCGCCGTCGCGATGGACGCCGATGATGCGCAGGTTGGCGCAGCAGTTCGGCTTGCCGATGCGGCAGGGATAGCAGTGCCCGCAGCCGAGGAACGGCTCGACGACGACGCGCGTGCCGGCCGGCGGCCCGCTGGTGTCAGGGCCGAGCGCCTCCACATGCCCCGCGATTTCGTGGCCGCCGACCCGCGGATAGCTGACATAGGGGTTCTTGCCGAGATAGATGTAGAGATCGCCGGCGCAGAGGCCTGCCGCATCGACGCGGACCAGCGCCTCGCCCGGGCCGGGCTGCGGCCGGTCGCGCTGTTCGATGCTGATGTTGAACGGCTCCCCAAAGACGGCAGCTTGCATCTTTCGCCTCCCAATCAATGATGCGGACGCGCCGCGCGCGTCATCGCCGGTTTTCCAAAAGCTCGCGTGCGTGGCGCACGATATGGACGGCGCTCAGGCCGAGCGCGTCGCGCAGTTCGAATGTCGGGCCGATCGGCGGAAACGCGTCCGGAATGCCGAGCCGGCGGATCGGCCCGTGCGAGACTTCCGACAGCGCTTCGGCCACCGCACCCCCAAGGCCGCCCAGTACGCTGTGCTCCTCGACGACGAGCATCGCCGGGACTTTCCGGGCGGTCTCGAGGAGGAGTTCGGTATCGAGCGGCTTGACCGTGTGGAGGTTGATGAGACGCCCCGCGATGCCCTCCTCGGCCAGGAGGTCCGCCGCGAGCATGGCCTCGAAGACCATGGGTCCATTTGCCACAATCGCGAGGTCCGCGCCCTCGCGCAGCACCTGGCCGTGGCCAATCGCGAAGGCATCGTCGCGGCCGAGCAGATATTCGGGGCCCCGGCCCAGCCGCACATAGATCGGCCCCGACGTCTCGTAGGCCAGCGCCGCATGCAGGCAGGCGTCGACCTGTCGCGCATCGGCCGGCACAACGACGACCGTGTTGGGAATGGCGCGCATGATGGCCACGTCTTCGTAGGTCTGGTGCGTCGGCCCGCCGACGCCATAGCTGAGGCCGGCGCTCTGGCCGGTGAGGATCAGCTTCACGCCGTTATAGGCCGAGTCGACCTTGGCCTGCTCGAGCGCGCGCAGCGTTGTGAAGGCGGCATAGCCATCGACGATCACCGGGCGGCCGGACGAGGCGAGGCCTGCCGCGACCCCGGTCATGTTCTGCTCGGCGATACCAAGATTGATGAGGCGCTCGGGGAACTTTGCGCCGAACTCGCCCATGCCGGTCGCGTACATGAGATCGGCGGTCACGACCATCAGGTCGGGGTGCTCTTTTGCGAGCGCAATCAGCGTTTCCCCGTACTGCTGCCGGATCGCCTTGAGCTTATGGCCGGCGCGCCGGGCCTCGAGGCGAACGCGCAGATCCGCCATGGTCTCGAGCGCGTTCACGGGCTGGCCCCGAGCTCGGCAAC